>NZ_JBSMDE010000041.1:0-3783 GCF_056497305.1 Caldithrix sp.
TGCGGTCTCAATCCCCTCTGAATAACGGGGTACTTTCCGACAAAAGTTGTTCGTACCAATTAAGAGAACACTTCGAAGTCTCAATCCCCTCTGAATAACGGGGTACTTTCCGACAAATGAACGGAAAAGACCTCCCATCATTCATAGAAAAATAGTCTCAATCCCCTCTGAATAACGGGGTACTTTCCGACTTTATTTGAACTTTTTGGACAGTTTAACGTCTTGTCCAGGTCTCAATCCCCTCTGAATAACGGGGTACTTTCCGACTCCTCCACTTTTCAGCCCTTGATACACAAAGCCTCGCAGGGCGCTTTTTCAAAACCTGTTTGTTCTCTAAGTAAACTTTCTGCCATATTTGACCTAAAATCAACCTAAACCCTTGTTTTTTAGTGGGCACAAACCTCCGAGCGCCGTTATTATCTGTTTTTAAACCACTTAGATAAATTCGGCCTTCGCCCTGCATAACTGTTCTTAAAATAACTTTTTCACCTCAAATTTGCAAATCAATTTTTGGCAAAATAATCATCTTTAATTTGATTTTACCCCCGCCCCCTTTTTGCCGCTCTGCTTCGCAAAGGTCATTACTTACTACAAAACATGACAATAATGGATTAAAACCATTACCATAAGGGCCAATAAATTGGATGCAACATTAACCGTATCGTTGCCGATGATTCTTAATCCGGAAATCAGCGAAGTCTCCCGATCGCAATGCATCTTTTTTTCCGTGTATTTGCCGCACACCGCGCATTGATATTGCCCCTGCACGGTGGCGCCAATTAAACTATCCAGAAAATTACCCAGCAAACCTAACAGCAGTAGCCACAGGATGGTCCAGCCGCTCAGCTCGGTAAAAAACAGGCCGCTCAACAGAATGAGCGCGCTGCCTAAAAATCCGCCCGCCGTTCCCAGCAAAGAGACCGCACCGGAAATGCCGGGTTTGACCTTACGAAAGGTGGTTATCAATCTGGGATTCGATTTAGAGAGCACGCCGATTTCCGTGCTCCAGGTATCGGACGTGGCAACCATTAAGGAAAGCAAATACAACTGGTACCAGATGCCATCCACAAACAAGGCGTTTAAAATAACCAGCGCCCCGCCAATGCCGCCATTGGCCAGCACCTGCGCGTAATCCCGAACGCCGGATTTTTCAAACGTATCTTTAAACTGCTCCTTCATTTTTTTACCCGATTTAGACAGTAATGATGAAAGAATAAAAAAGCACAGGATGGGAACGCTCCAGACCAACCCTCCAAAACCAAAGATGACTGAGGCCAGTAAAAATACCATGGCGCTGCCACTGAGTGATAAAAATCTAAAATAATAGCTTAAAATAGCTGTTAATAGGGCTAAGCATTCACCGATTAAAAACTGGTTTAACTGAGCAGCATTAGAATGCGTCAATAAAAAAACCAGCACTGCCCCACTGAATGGCACAAAAAAATTGTCAGACCCTCTGGAAGAAAGGGTTTCCACTACTGTAACGAATAAAGCCAGAGCAGCCGATTGAATTAGCAGCAAATGCTCTATATGGAATCCAAACCGCAGCATTAAATAAATTAAAGTAAAACTTGAAATAAACATAGAAATAGAACCGGGCAGGGATTTTTGATCACGTACCAGAATATAGGTCAGGCCACTGCCCCATTTCTGCCCTGCCAGAGCGGCCAGCGCATCCGGAATGGCAAACAAAGAAATACCCATTAAAATAATACGTCGATCTGTGTTCCAGAATAGAAGGGTCAAGATAAAATAAACCACAGAAAAATAGACAGTGCCAAACGAGTCTCTCCCATCGTGAATACTTTTCATGCCTCCCTTTTTCAGGGCAATCCAATTAAAAAAGCCAAAAACGAAGGACATGAACAACAATAGAGTTGGTGTAGAAAAACAGACTGGAGCTACGGCCGCCAACGCACCGATGGAGATGTGCGAAATCTTATGTACCAGTTCGGAGGACAGCCCCCATCGCTTTTTAATAAATCCAGCTAAAAACAGAATGCTTAGAATGAACAATAAAGCCCCTATGCCTAAGAGCCAATCGGCTGGCTGAGGGGCTTTAAAAATGGAGAACCAGGGCATGGAAAGCAATCATTCCTTTTAACCGACTACAATGTTCACAAGTTTTTGAGGAACGGCAATAACTTTTCTGATCGATTTGCCCGCGATTCTTTTTTTCACGTCCTCCTGCAACAGCGCTTTTTCTTCCAGTTTTTTTCTGTCCAAAGCTTCTGCCAGAGGAAGCGCCATTCGGCTCCGCACTTTGCCATTGATCTGGATGACTATTTCAATCTCCTCCTGCACCAGATATTTTTCTTCGTACTGAGGCCATGGCTCATAAGCCAGGGTTGTGGTGTGACCTAAGCGCTGCCATAGTTCTTCCGCAATATGAGGGGCGAAAGGACTTAACAGCAAGACAAAAGTCTGCAGAATTTGTTTAGGACGTGTCTTCCATTTATAGGCTTCGTTGACAAATTCCATCATGCGGGCAATTGCAGTATTAAAAGCCATTTCTTCAATATCATTGGTCACTTCCTTGATGGTCTGGTGCAAAGTACGTAACTGCTCATTATTCGCTTCTTTATCCTGAACAAGTGGATGTAATTGATCCGTTTCTTCATCAATAATCAGCCGCCAAACACGGTTTAAAAAGCGATGTACTCCTTCAACGCCTTTCATACTCCACGATTTGGTGTCTTTTAGCGGTCCCATAAACATTTCATACAAGCGTAAAGAATCGGCTCCGTAATTTTCAACGATTTCATCGGGATTAATAACATTCCCTCGACTTTTGCTCATTTTGTAAGCTCTGGCTTCAATGACAATTTTCGGATTGTCTTTTAAGACAAAAACATCGCCTCTTTTTTCGACCTGTTCTTCGGTGAGCTTGCGTCGCTCTAGGGATTCTCCGGTTTCAATATGTTTTCCGTCTTTTCCAACCTTTTCGGCCGAAACGGGTTTTCTTGTTTGATCCACAAACAGCGTGTATTCGGTTTCCCCCAGAATCATGCCCTGGTGAACTAATTTTTGAAAGGGTTCTTTGGTAGAAACGACCCCGATGTCGTAAAGCACCTTGTGCCAGAAACGGGCGTAGAGCAGGTGTAAAACAGCGTGTTCCGTACCGCCTACGTAAAGGTCAACCGGCATCCAGTACTTCTCTTTTTGAGGATCCACCAGCTGGTCATCGTTGTGCGGATCGATGTAACGCAGATAGTACCAGCATGAGCCGGCCCACTGCGGCATGGTGTTCAGCTCGCGGCGATAGCGCTTGCCGTCAATGGTTACGTATTTCCATTCGTCCGGCGCCCGTGAAAGCGGCGGCTGCGGATCTTCGTCCTCTCTGGAAGGGCGCGGTTTAAAGTCTTCCATGGGCGGCAGTTCGACCGGTAGTTCCTCTTCCGGAACCAGGCGGATCTCGCCGTCTTCGCCAATTAAAATAGGAAAGGGTTCGCCCCAATAGCGTTGACGACTGAACAACCAGTCGCGTAATTTGTAGTTAACCTTGTGTTTACCAATCCCCTTCTGTTCCAGCCATTCCGTAATCTTCTTTTTAGCCTCCGATGCCTTCAAACCGTTAATACTAAATTCATCGTTAGCCGAATTAACCACAATGCCTTCGCCGGTGAAGGCTTCTTTGGAGATGTCGCCGCCGGAAATAACTTCACGAATCGGCAAATGGTATTTTTTAGCGAAGGCGTAATCGCGTTCGTCGTGCGCCGGCACGGCCATGATGGCGCCGGTTCCGTAGCTGATCAACACGTAATCAGCCACCCAGATGGGAAT
>NZ_JBSMDE010000042.1:0-38812 GCF_056497305.1 Caldithrix sp.
ATTGACATTTAAGGCGAAAACTCAGCAAAGCGGCACAATTTGCTCCCCCTTCCCTTTATTAAAAGAAGGGAAGGGGGCCGGGGGGTTAGGATCTTTAACACAAAAATTTTCGCATCCCGCTAAGCAGGATTATAAGTTTTGAGGGAAGTATTCTATTACACTCTTTACTCTTACACAAATAAACTTTTCCACGCTTGTGTCTGCCAGTGGAGGTCTCGAGCTGAAGCTCGAGTTACGACTGAAGCTGGATCAGAATGACAGGCAGCACGTGCTCTCACTGCCTGAACACCACCTGTCCTTTCACAAAATAATTCGTAATTCGTAATTTTAAATTTAAAAATGCCCTTTTGGGCATTCGTAGCTTTGCTGTGTGATTTAAGGTGGCGGCTGTGCTGCCTTAGATTGGCCATCTGTTTTAAAAAATCATGAAAAATATTTCATATTCTGGAAAATAAAAAGTCCAATATTTATTTTAGAATTTGTGAATCTATTGAGGAGGTCAGATGAAGAAGTTTTCATTGCTATTTTTGATGTTTCTTTTTTTCTGCGCTAAGAATTCGCCTAATCCGCAAAATGTAAAATCCTATGCTCAGGCCCTGCAATTAGCAAAACAATTGAACCGTCCCGTTTTAATCGATTTTATGACCGATTGGTGATCCAGTTGCCAAAAATTCGCTCGGGCAGCGAAACAAGACCAGGATGTTCAAAAACTTTTAAACAATGTCATCCTTTTACAGGTCGATTGTGAAAAAGGCGAAGGTATTGAACTGGCAAAAAAATATCATATTCGCGGTTATCCTACCTTTTACTTAATTAATGTCCGGGAGCAGCCCATTTTTGTCTTTATGGGCTACGGCAAGGAGTACTGGACGAATAAGATGAATGAGGCCCTGTCTGATTTAAGCACTATAGCCGAAAAGAAAGAAAAATTCCAGAAAGAACCCAGCGTTCAACTGGCCCGTTTACTGGCTGATTACGCGAGCGCCAGGAATGAATTTAAAACGGCCTATGTTTATTTAAAAAAAGTGAAAGACCTTGACCCGGAGGCCGGCAAAAACTTAGATCTGGAAATGTTTCGGATCGTTTATTCTGGTTTTAGAGCCAATCAATTTACATTAGATTCGCTCAAGCTGGTCGCCGGTCAGGTGCTTAATCAACAACTTGCTAATGACAGGAGAGCCAGACTTCTGTACAAAATGGTCCGAATATTGAATAAAGCTCAGGATGACGGACAATTGCTTTCCGATTTAAAAGAACTGATTAATCTGATCGAAAAACAACCCGAGCTGCTGAGTGAGCAAAATCGTCAAGAAATAGAAATACTAAAATATCTTTTTCTTGAGAAGGAAACTAAAAAAGCCGTTCAAAAAAAGAAGTCAACTATGGCTGACGGCTGGCTGGAAAATCCGGAACAACTGAACCGTTTTGCCTGGTGGTGCTTTGAAAACAGGATAAATTTGGATGAGGCCGAACAACTGGCCCGCAAAGCGATTGACTTAACGGATTCGCCCACTGACAAAGCCGATATTTACGATACCCTGGCTGAGATTTTGAATCTCAGAGGCCGGTACAAAGAAGCGATTCAGGCCGAAGTAAAAGCCATTAAACATAATCCGCAAAGCAAGCTGTTTAAAAAGAATCTGGTACGCTTTCAAAAAAATCTGTCTAAACAGGGGAATGGAAAATGATAACTATTATTTTGAACGATGCACCCTATGGTATTGAGCGGTTGTACAATGGTTTGCGTCTGGCCCTTTCGTTGATTAAAAAAGAGCAGAAGGTCTCGCTGTTTTTAATGGGCGATGCGGTGTTAGCTGCCGTGGAAGGTCAACAGACTCCATCCGGGTTTTACAATGTAGGAAGGATGATTAAAAGTTTAATAAAGCGAGGCGCTCAGATTCACACTTGAGGTTCCTGTTGTGATGCCCGGGGGGTATCGGATCAACATCTGCTCCAGGGAGTGGTGAAGAGCAATATGGAGACCCTAAGTGATTGGGTGATTAAAGCAGAAAAAGTCATTAATTTTTAATGTCAAAAGAACTGCACAGCGCCTGAATGAGGCATTTTCATCAAGATGCTCTCAATTAGCGCAAACTCTTTGTGTACGATTCTAAATTGTTTGTGAGCAAGACATTACAAAAAATGCTTAGTCCTTACAAAGGTCTCGAGCTGAAGCTCGAGTTACGTTGCGCTTGCGAATTGTGTCTTGCGTAAGGGATTCTTCATTTTAGCCCTCACCCTCTCGATCCCCCTCTCCCAGAATAAAAATCTGGGAGAGGGGGAAGACTTGCATGGAAAATTTTCACATGTATTGGGGATTCCTTACCCGGGCCCAATTCACGACCAATTGGAATTAGGAATGTCGGCCCGATGCTCATTCAACCATTCAACGGCTTTACAAGGGTATTGTTTTTTAAACTGCGACTGTTTAACTTTGGATTCGCTTTAACTGTTAGAGGACAAGCTTAACCATTAACTTGAAAAGGAGTACCTATGTCGTTTGCCATAGATTTTTTAGTGCGTGAACATGAACTCATTTTGCGAATGATTCATGTAATGGGCGCCATCCATAAACAACTTCAGAACGGTACCCGGGTATCGGTTGAAGACTTACGGAATGTGGTCGATTTTATCCGCCATTTTGCCGATCGTTGTCATCATGCCAAGGAAGAAGACCTACTATTTGTCAAAATGCAGGAGCGCGGTTTTTCATCAGAACAGGGACCGGTGGCCGTCATGCTTTATGAGCACGATCTGGGACGGAATTTTGTTCAGGAAATGGAACAGGGAATCGATGCCTATGAAAAAGGCGAAAAGTCAGCAAGCGTAAAAATTGCCGACAATGCCGCCCGTTATGCCCAGTTATTGACAGACCATATTTACAAAGAAAATAATATTCTTTATCCTATGGCTGAGCGCGTCTTTAATGCGGAAGATCATCAATTTTTACAGCAGGAATTTGAACGCGTGGAAAAAGAGGTGATTGGCCTTGACGTCAGAGAAAAATATGAAAAGATGGTTGAGGAGTTAGAAAAAAAATATCTGCAATAAAGCATGCAGGCAGGCCGGGTAAAGGGCCCGTCCTGCC
Organism: Caldithrix sp.; assembly: GCF_056497305.1. NCBI lineage: Bacteria > Pseudomonadati > Calditrichota > Calditrichia > Calditrichales > Calditrichaceae > Caldithrix > Caldithrix sp. The sequence continues at coordinate 3,089 of NZ_JBSMDE010000042.1, forward strand.
TGCTACTGAATGCTTTTTCAACCATTTTCCTATGCCCCCGATCTTCTCTTTTGTGCGATGGAGTTTGGCAATGAATTTGGCTAAGACAGCAGAGCCGTAACCTTTATAAAACCGCAGAGGGCTAAAAAAAACTATTTTAATTAAAAATTACGAATTACGAATTATTTTGTGAAAGGGCAAGTGGTGCCCAGGCGGTGAGGGCCTGGGCCGAAATGTCATTCTTCCTTCTCCCGATTCATCCTGCCATAGACAAACAAAACGGCCTCAAAGTGGAGTTACCTTGAGGCCGTTAAATGTTTCTCTTAAAAAGACAAGCGCTTCGACACGGCCAAACAGGTCCACACCAATCGACCCGTTTCAATTCGCTTTAATCCAGTAAATGGATGACCAGACCGCTGCGTAATTTGGGCTCAAACCAGGTCGATTTGGGGGGCATGATTTTCCCGGCATCGGCAATGGCCATTAAATCTTCGATGGAAGTCGGGTAGAGGGCAAAGGCCACCTGCATTTCCCCTGAATCCACGCGACGCTTTAATTCTTTTAGGCCCCGAATGCCACCCACAAAATCGATGCGTTTATCCTTGCGCGGATCGCCAATGCCCAGAATGGGCACCAACAAATTTTTCATCAAGATGGAAACATCTAACTGTTCTACAGGATCACTTTCATTGAACGTGCCTGGCCTGGCCTTGAGCTGGTACCATTCGCCATCAAGGTACATGCGAAATTCGTGTTTGTGTGCCGGTTTTTCTGCCGTTGCACCCAATTTTTGGACTTCAAATTTTTCGCTGACGCGCTCTAAAAAAGCCCGTTTGCTTAATCCGTTCAGGTCTTTTACCACGCGGTTGTAATCCATGATGTACATTTGATCATGGGGAAAGATGACCGTCAGGAAGTAATTGTACTCTTCATCCCCGGTGTGATTGGGATTTTGTGCCTGACGCATCTGCTTAACCCGCATGGCTGCAGCCGAACGGTGGTGGCCATCTGCGACGTAAAGCGCGTCTAATTTCTGGAACATTTCCTGCAGCCGGCGGATGTGCTGATCGTTGTCCACCAGCCAGAAGGTGTGGCGAATGCCGTCTTCGGCAGTAAAGTCATATTCCGGTTCGTTTTTTGTTATGGACTCGATGAGTGCGTCAATTTCCGGTTGGGCGTGGTAGGTCAAAAAGACTGGCCCGGTTTGGGCGTTTAGGGTGTTCACATGTTTAACGCGATCTTCCTCCTTGTCGGCGCGCGTCAATTCATGTTTTTTAATCAGGTTTTTCTCATACTCTTCCACTGAAGCGCCGGCCACCAGCCCCACCTGGGAATGATTACCCATGATCTGGCGGTAAACGTAAAACATGGGTTTTTCATCCTGAACCAGAATGCCCTCTTTAATAAAGCGATCCAGATTCTCTTTGCCTTTCTGGTAAACGGCGTCATCGTAAAGATCGGTGCCGGACGGCAGATCGATTTCCGGTTTGTTGATATGTAAAAATGAGTAAGGATTGTCTTTGGCCATCTCACGTGCTTCTTCCGAACTCAATACATCATAGGGGGGTGAAGCGACCTTTTCGGCCCATTCTTTTTTGGGACGTAAGCCTCTAAAGGGTTTAATCGTTGCCATATTTCACTCCTTCGTTTTTAGTCGTTTGTGCAAAAAACTAAATTAGTGAAAAAAATGATTTAATTCAAAATTTGGCAGGGGAATTTTCGGTCGCTTATTTTTGATATTTAGAATACTTTCCTTAAAAGATCAATCCCGCTAAAGCGGGATGCGAAAATTTTTGTGCTGTGTGAGTAAGAAAAATCGTTGAATTGTTGATAGGTTGATTAGTTGAATAGTTGAATAGGTGAATGGTTGAATGGTTCATTGGTTAAATGGCCTGTCCGGCTGGATAGCCGTCCAGATGGGCCTGTCCGGTGGCCAGACGGGCCTGTCCCCGAGGATCGGGATTTCCGCTTTGCTCCAACCGGCTGTAGCTGCCAGACAATTAAGAAAATTTCCCACAAAGGTCTTCCCCCTCTCCCAGATTTTTATTCTGGGAGAGGGGGACCGAGGGGGGAGGGCTAATTCGTGAAATGACATCTGCTGTTGGAGGAGTAAATTTAAGAGTATATGAGTGTAAGAGTTAAATGGTTCCAGGACACTGGCCTGTCATTTTTTAAAGAAGTTTTTAATTATGGCTCTGCTGTCCAAGCCCAGGCGTAAAGGACGAAAAATTTTTTACCCCTACCAGTCAGTGGTACAATCAAATATCGTGAAGTTTACCGGCCACCGCCTATTGAACCATACATCTGAAATCCGTAATTTGTACAAAAAAATGAAGGTACAGAAATGATCATTAAGCCCAGAATTACTCTGGAGCAGCTCATCGAAAATCTGAGTAGCGACCTTGAGTTTCAAAAGAATGTTACCAAATGGTTAACCCTGGAGGCTCAACCGGCCCGCTTTGCTTCCTTTTCGCAAACGGTGGACGCGCGTTTGAAGGCAGCCTTAACAGAAAAAGGAATTACTAGGCTATACACCCATCAGGTTTCGGCTTTTGAACAGATCATGCATGGTAAAAACGTCGTCATTGTTACGCCCACAGCCTCTGGTAAAACATTGAGCTACAATCTGCCGGTATTTCAAACCTTGCTCAAAAATCCTCAGACCCGGGCCCTGTACCTTTTTCCAACCAAAGCCCTCTCTCAGGATCAGGTCAAAGAAACCCAGGATTTAATCCACAGACTGAAAGCGGACATTAAATCGTTTACCTTTGATGGCGACACGCCCGCTGATATTCGTCGGACGATTCGCGCTGCCGGGCACATCGTGGTCACCAATCCCGACATGCTGCACCAGGGTATTTTGCCCCACCACACCTTGTGGATTAAACTGTTCGAGAATTTAAAATTTGTCGTACTGGACGAAATTCATGCTTACCGTGGCGTTTTTGGCAGTCATCTGGCCAACCTGATCCGCCGTTTAAAACGGATTTGCGCTTTTTACGGCACAAATCCGCAATTCATCTGTTCCAGCGCTACCATTGCCAATCCCGCTGAGTTAGCCGAACAATTGCTTGGCGACCGCGTTGAACTGATCGACAACAATGGAGCACCAAGCGGCAAAAAACATTTCATCTTTTACAATCCTCCGGTTGTGCATCGGGAATTGGGCTTGCGGCGTTCGGTAGTCAACGAAGTAAAACAAATCGTGCGAAAACTGATGCCTACCGGCGCGCAGATGATTGTTTTTGCCCGCAGCCGCCTGCGCGTGGAAATTTTATTGACCTATTTAAAAGAAGTGGCCCGCCAGCTAAAAGTAAACGACGACCTGGTGCGTGGCTACCGCGGAGGGTATCTGCCCAGAGAACGTCGGCAGATCGAGAGCGGACTGAAAAAAGGCGAAATTCAGGTTGTGGTCAGTACCAATGCTCTGGAGCTGGGCATCGATATCGGTCAACTGGACATTAGCATCCTGGCCGGTTACCCGGGTTCCATCGCCAGTACCTGGCAACAGGCCGGACGGGCCGGTAGAAGACAGGGGACTTCGCTGACCATCCTGGTGGCTTCCAGCTCCCCGCTGGATCAGTACATCATTGAACATCCGGAGTATTTTACGGAGAAGAACCCGGAAACGGCTCAGATCGATCCCGATAATCTATTCATTTTGATGAGCCATTTAAAATGCGCTGCCTTCGAATTACCCTTTGACGAAAACGAAAGCTTTGTGCCCGACATAACGCGTTCCCTGCTCGATTTTCTGGTAGAAGAAAACGTATTACGTAAAACAGACGGTAAGTATTTCTGGATGAGCGAAATCTACCCGGCGGATGAAATAAGTTTGCGTAATGCCAGCCCCGAGAATGTGGTTATCATTGACACCAGCAACCATAATCGGGTCATTGGAGAAGTGGATCTGTTTTCTGCGCCGGAACTGGTACACAAAGACGCCATCTACATTCATGAAGGGCAGCAATACCATGTGGATGAATTGGACTGGGATGAGAAGAAGGCCTACGTACATCCGGTTAAAGTGAATCACTACACCGATGCCATTACCAAAACCAACATCAAGGTTCTGGACGTTCTGCAAAAGGAATCTGGTAACCGCTACAAAAAAGTCTATGGTGAACTGGCCGTAAGTCGCGTGACTACCGGTTTTAAAAAGATTAAATTCAATACTCATGAAAACATTGGCATGGGACGCATTCATCTTCCGGAGATGGAGATGCAAACCTCGGCCATGTGGTGGGAATTTGCCGATCAATTGTTTGCCGATCCCTACTTTCAAGAGTCGATTATCGGAGAAGGCTTGAACGGGATCGCTTACACCTTGAACAATCTGATTCCTCTTTACATCATGTGCGATGTGAAAGATATTTCGGTCGTGCCCATGGTGCGGGCGCCTTTTAGTCACAAACCGACTATTTATGTGTACGACAAGTACCAGGGCGGCATGGGGTTAAGCAAAAAACTGTACGAGATTGAGCAGGAGGTGCTACAAGGCGTTTTGCAGCACATTAAACGTTGTCCCTGTACCCATGGCTGCCCGTCCTGCACCGGGCCTACTCTGGAAAACACTCTGTTTGGTAAACAAAGTGCGCTTAAAATTTTAGAAGAATTAAAGCTGTGAAGCTTATGGATCTGAATAAGAAATTGGCCTACTACCGAAAAACCAGCGCTTCCAAAAACCAGAACCAGAAAACTGCGCCGCAGGCCTCTCTTCCCGCTTCTGTAAAAGCCCTGATGGAACATTTTAATGGGCGCTTGCTGCCTTACCCGGTGCCCATTGTGGAAATTATCGTTACAGAACCCGTTGCTTCTGAAGACCGCGTTTTTAAATTGGATCGCCTGACGCGAAAACAATTCCCAGAACCCATTCCTGCGGAGCAGTGTCTGTTCTTCGATCTGGAAACAACCGGACTCAGCGGTGGCGCGGGTACCTACGCTTTTTTATTGGGATTCGGTTATTATGAAGGGCAGCAGTTTAAAGTCGTTCAGTATTTTTTGCCCGATTTTGGTCGCGATTACTACGTATTTAAAGAACTCCAGCCCTTGTTAGAAAAAAAATCCATTCTGATTTCCTTCAACGGTAAAAGTTACGATCTTCCTCTTTTAAAAACACGGGCCATTCTAAACCGTTTCGATCTGAATGTACAAAAATTTCAACATCTGGATTTACTGCATCTCGCCCGTCGTGTCTGGAAAGACAGTCAGGAAAGTTGCGATCTGTTTAGTATTGAAAAGGAGCAGTTGGGTTTTACACGCACCGATGACATCTCCGGCTACCTTATTCCCACGGCCTACCTGCGCTTTATTCAGAGTGGGGTCATTCATGAAATGATATCGACCATTAAACACAATCAGCTCGACATTCTTTCTATGAATAAAATGCTGGTAAAGCTGTCGGCCATCAATGACCATCCTGAGCTTGTTGATGATCCCCGCGCCTTGCTGCGCCTGGCCCGGCTGGCCTTCGAAATCGATGATTTTGTTTATTTTTTAAGAATTGAAAAGCGCTTACTGGAATTGGAATCCCAGAATGTGCCGGCGTTTCACCTGATAAAAAGTTACTTTTTTAAAAAGCAAAGGCAATGGGCACAGGCTTGTGAACTATGGGAAGCCTTGATTCCCCATCGCCAATACGCATTTTTAGCCTTAGAAGAACTGGCCAAAGTTCATGAACACGTTTTTAAAGATTACTTGCGGGCCATGAATTACGTTCGCCGGGCTCTGGAGATGTACCGTCAGTTCGAGCAGTTGAATCCTTATTGGGTCAAAACAGAGTGGAAAAGCGGGTTTTTACACCGCTATCAACGATTAAAAAATAAATTGTCTTGACTTAATTCAATGACTTCCCTTATATTATTTCATGAATTATTTTAATTGATTTAATTTGGAGGAGCTATGGGCTATCAGAGTTTGGGAGAGATGTTTTTTGAAAAACGCCAATCCATGCCTGATAAGGTGGGCTACATGTTTAAAGAGAGTGGGAAATGGAAATCCGTCACTTTCAAAGAGGCTGTGGATTGGTGTGAAAAATTAGCCGCCGGTCTGGCTTCGTTGGGCGTACAAAAGGGAGACCGGGTGGCCATTATTTCCGGAAACCGCATCGAATGGGCTTTAATGGATTACGCAACAATGGCCCTGGGAGCCATGCTGGTTCCAGTGTATCCCTCTTTGTTGGATCATCAGGTGCGCTATATTGTAAATGATTGCGAAGCCAAGGTACTGATTGCTGAAAATGACTTACAGGTTGAGAAAATAAGTCAGATCCTGTCTGAATTAAATACGGTTAAACATTTCTTTGTCTTTGACGCCCCACAGGAAGTTAATACCCCCTGGAAAAAACTTAATGCCCTGGCAGAAATGGGTGAGGAATTTTTGCAAAACAAACCCGATTATGTTCAGGAACAACTAAAGAACGTGACCCGTGAGGACTGGGCGACCATTATTTACACCTCCGGTACAACAGGCGAACCCAAAGGAGCCGTTTTAAAACATGGTAATTTTTTAAGCAATATCGAAGGGGCCATGAGTGTGCTGGACATTTACGCCGAGGATGTCTTTCTCTCTTTTCTGCCGCTCAGTCACGTTTTTGAGCGAATGGCCGGCCACTTTCTTTCTAATTACCAGGGAGCGGCAGTGGCCTTTGCGGAAAGCATAGATACGGTGGCAGAGAATATGCAGGAAATCAAACCAACGATCATGGTTTCTGTGCCTCGCTTGTATGAAAAGATTTACGCTCGCGTCCTGGAAAACGTAGAGATGGGACCGCCGTTAAAACGGAAGATATTTTACTGGGCCATGGATGTGGGGCGGGATTATGTCCATCACATTATGAATAAGAAGAACCTGCCCTTTTTCTTGAAACGTAAACAAAAACTTGCCAATAAACTGGTCTTTAGCAAATTGAAAGAGCGCGTGGGCGGACGCATCCGTTTCTTTGTCAGTGGGGGAGCGCCGCTGTCGGCTGAAATCGCTGAATTTTTTACGGCCGCTGGCCTCATTATTCTCGAAGGTTACGGCCTCACGGAAACGTCGCCGGTCATTTCTGTTAATCTCTTGGATCATTTTAAATTCGGAACCGTCGGTCCTCCTTTACCCAATGTGGAGGTGAAAATTGCCGAAGATGGAGAAATCTTAACGCGCGGGCCGCACGTCATGGTTGGCTATTTTAAGAAAGAAGCCGCCACAAAAGAGGTGATCGATGAGGAAGGTTGGTTCCATACAGGCGACATTGGCATGATTGATGAAGATGGTTTTCTTAAAATCACGGATCGTAAGAAAAACATCATCGTGACTTCCGGCGGAAAAAACATTGCACCGCAGCCTATTGAAAATATGCTGGTCACCACGCAATACATTGAACAGGCTGTGGTCATCGGCGATAAGCGCAAGTTCTTAACGGCTGTCATTGTGCCGGCTTTTGAAGCCGTGAAAAACTGGGCCGCTGAACAGGGCAAAACCATCAATTCCTATGATGAGATGCTGCAATTAGAAGGCCTTAAAGAATTGATCAGAAAGGAAATTGATCTGGTGAATGAAAATCTGGCCCGTTACGAAACCATTAAGGATTTTATCTTTGCCAGGCAACCCTTTTCCATCGAGAGCGGCGAATTGACGCCTTCATTAAAGGTCAAGCGAAAAGTGGTTGAAGAACAATACCACGACCAGATTGAACAGATGTACCAGGTTTAAACGCGATTCATGGGCGAAATTAGAACATATCCTCCTGTGTTGTTGTTTGCTGCCATAACTTTTTCGCCAGTGGTTGAATTAAAAGAGGTCTTCGCCCGGCTGGAGAATCATTTTGGCCCCGTGGAACATCAATCGGCCGTGTTCGATTTTGATGCCTTTACCGATTATTATGAACCGGAAATGGGCGCGCGCCTTGAAAAAGTTCTGGTCACCTTTGCCTCGCTAATCCAGGCCGAAGCTTTGCCAGACATTAAACGAACGACCAATCGGCTCGAACAGACGGTCTCCGGAGGCAGGAAACGCGGAGTGAATATTGATCCCGGTTATTTGACGCTCTCCAAGGTAGTGCTGGCCACGACTAAGGATTATTCGCATCGACTCTATCTGGCCAAAGGAATTTTTGGAGATTTGCATCTTGTTTTTCAGCAGGGTTCATACCAGGTACAACCCTGGACCTATCCGGATTACCGACAGCCAGCCATCATCGACTTTTTTAACCAGATGCGGACAGTGTATCGCCAAAAATTAGAACAATATGATGTCGAAAAGAGTCAGGCAGCAAATAGCCATATTGCCAAAGATTAAGGAGTAGGCGCATGGTCTTTAATCTCATTTTTATCATTATATTAAGCTATTTATTCGGATCGTTTCCTACGGCAATCATTGCCGGCAAAATTCTGAAGAATATTGATATTCGGGAGCATGGCAGCGGCAATGCCGGTGCGACCAATGTCTTTCGTGTTCTGGGTTGGAAAGCCGCGCTCATTGTTTTGTTGATCGATATGATTAAAGGATTTGTACCGGTTTTTTACCTGGCGCCGGCCCTGGCTGCCGGTCCCGGTCAGATCATCTATTTTCAATTGCTGGCTGCCATTTTTGCTATTTTAGGCCACATGTTCACCATTTTTGCCGGATTTAAAGGGGGCAAGGGGGTTGGTACTTCGGCCGGAGCATTTTTGGGCCTGGCTCCTGTTCCTCTATTATTAGCCCTGCTGACCTTTGTTTTGATTGTCGCTTTGACGCGTTATGTCTCGTTGGGCTCCTTACTGGCTTCATTCATTTTTGTACTGATTCTTTTCTTGCAAAAATTTGTTTTTCAAAAGGAAATTCCTGATGTGCTTTTAGGAATCAGCATTTTAATCGTGGCCTTAATCTGGTTTGCGCACCGTAGCAATATTAAGCGCTTGCTACAGGGGAATGAAAACCGGCTGGAATTTAAAAAGAAGGGATGACATTATGCGCATTGGAATGATTGGCGCCGGAAGCTGGGGAACGGCTCTGGCCCTGGTTTTGCATGAAAACGGGCACGAAGTGCGTTGCTGGACGATTGATGAAGAGAGTTTAAGCGATATTCGCACCAATCATGAAAATAGCCGCTATTTACCGGGAATCAAAATTCCAGAAGACATTGTGTTTACTTCCGATTTAAAGGTGATTGTCGATGAACCGGACATTCTGGTAAACGCTGTGCCATCGCAGGTTACCCGATCTGCTCTAAGTTTGGTCCATGAAATTTTTATGGATCAGGGGCAGTTGTGGGTTACGGTATCAAAAGGTATTGAGAACAAGACCTACAAACGCATTTCGCAGGTCATCGAAGAAGTCATGGAGATTCCAGCCGAGCGGATTGCGGTGCTGTCTGGGCCCAGCCATGCCGAAGAAGTGGCGCGAAAAATTCCCACAGCCATCGTGTCTGCTTCTAAAAATCTGGAAACTGCCCGGAAAATTCAGAAGGTGTTCATGAATCAGTATTTACGCATTTACGCCAACGACGATGTTATTGGTGTGGAGTTGGGAGGCGCCTTGAAGAATATCATTGCCCTGGCGGCTGGCATTTGCGACGGAGCGGGCTATGGCGACAATACCAAGGCTGCGTTGATGACGCGCGGTCTGGTGGAGATCAGTCGCCTGGGGGGAAAAATGGGCGCCCGTCCGGCTACCTTTGCCGGTTTAAGCGGCATGGGCGATTTAATCGTTACCTGCATGAGCCGCCACTCCCGCAACCGTTATGTTGGGGAACAGATCGGCAAGGGCCGAACGTTAAAAGAAGTGCTGGACGAGATGGTGATGGTGGCCGAGGGCGTGAGAACCACGGAATCGGCCTATGAACTGGCCCGACAAAAAAAGGTGGAAATGCCCATCACCGAACAGATTTACAAAGTTTTATTTGAAAACAAGTCTCCCTCACGGGCCATGCTCGATTTAATGACCCGCGCTTCAAAAATCGAAGATTGGGGAGCCTAAACCGACAGGCGTCAAAAAAAATGGAGGGAAGAGCTCATGATTAAATCCATCTTGTTACCCATCGACGGATCGCCTTACACTGAAGCCGTTCTTGATTATGGTGATTTTTTCGCCCAGAAATTTGGCGCCGTTCTGCGAATTTTAACCGTTATTGACATCCGTCTGTTCGACTGGAGCGTGGCAACCAGTGCGGATAGCTTTGTGCCCATCATGCCTTCTGCCGAGTTTCAGGAAGAATCACAGCGCATTCAGAATGAAAAAGCCGAAAAAGTGATTCAAAAAGCTTCGCAATTACTCAGCTCCAAAAAGCGCACTTTTGAGGTCATTAAAATTTCCGGAATACCTGTGGATGAAATTTGTCAAATGGCAAAGACCACCGATATGGTCATCATGGGTATCCGTGGGGAATACGAAAAGTGGAGCGGTAAATTGTTAGGGGCCACCACCGAATCGGTAACCCGCCAGATTTCCAAGCCCATCATGCTGGTGGATAAAACGTTTGAACCGTTTGAACAAATTTACTGCGGGTACGATGGTACGGTGGCTGCCAATCATGCTTTGCAGATGGCTGCCTTTCTGGCCAGCTCACTGAACATGCCGCTCAAAGTGGTCTCGGTGTTCGATTCTGAAGAAGAACGTCAGGAAGTGTTAAATGAAGCAAGGCAATATCTGACCCCTTACAAGATCAAATTTGATCTTCTGCCCGAAACCGGAGATCCCGACGAAGTGCTGGTCAATGTACAGAACAATTCTGCCAAACCTTCCTTAATGGTCATGGGCGGCTACGGCCACTCCCGCCTGCGCGAAGCCATCTTAGGCAGTACAACCGTGCATGTCATGCGCAAAGCCGTCAAACCCATATTGCTGGTGAAATAGATCAGAGAAGTGCGCAGAACGCGTAAGAAAGTTGCGTTTAGCAAATGTGGGTACTGAATGGGGATAGGTTCTGTCGGACTGCAAACGATCTATTTGAACTTTTTGGGCTTGTGCAAAGCAACGCCTTTGATGTTTCTACTCAGTTCCGGAAATTTGAGATTTGCTTTTAACGCTAAATTTAATATATTTTTAACTACCGCAGGGAAGCTCCGCATTTTAAAGGAATAAGAGTGGTCACATAATAGGAGTAAGGATCATGGCTGTTTTTTGCACCGATGCCGGGCATGGGGGCCCTGACAATGGAGCCGTGTGGTCAGGTGTCCGTGAAAAAGATCTGAATTTGCAGGTTACCCTGCAACTCAATCGACGCCTTAAAGAAAATGGCCATCGCGTTTTTACAACGCGCAAATCCGATCAACAGGTGCCGCCATTGCGAACGCGTTGCAAATTGATCAATGCCCACCATCGAAACCAGTCCCCGACATTTGATGCTATTATCTCGGTTCATTGTAATGTGGCTGCTTATCTCAACAAAAAGACCAATGCCTACAAACCGATTCCCGAGCGCAGAGGCTTGTATGTCATTTACAGTAAGGAATCACAAGCCGGTTACAACCTGGCCCAGGCAATTGCCCAACAGGCTGAAAAGGCGGGGATTCAACTGGCCCATGGCGGTTTGCTCTCGACCATTGAATTGGGACGTAATTTGTGCTGGATTCATCAAACTCTGCCGCCGGCCGTTCTGGTGGAGTTAGGCTTTTTGACCAATCCCGAGGAGCGTGTCCTTCTGCAGGATGCTGCCTATCAGGAAACATTGGTGCAGGCCATGGTCGCCGGCCTGGAACAGGCTGCATTACCCATTACCTGAAAGCAGAAAGGAGCATGTAATGGAAAAATTTCGTGGAAAACCAAGTCCCTGGCTGCTTAAAAATTCCAAGGGTTTTCCTGATTTTCTATTCACCATATTGACCTATTCCATGATTTTGCTCATTTTCCTGACCTTAATCTGGATTACGTTTGCCGTGCTTACCTACATCCATGCCGATTCGCCTAAAACGGTGGTACTGATTAAGATCATGGAAAGTATGAAAACCGGTTTAATCTCCTTGGCTGGGGTCGTTTTTGGACTGGCGGGCAGTTACACGGTGCGGCGTTTTAAAACCGATGACCACTACCTGCAAAAAAAGAAACTGGAATTCGAACTGGAACAAGTCAGGGCAGGCCGGAACAACGGTTCCGAAGTGCCAATTGTACAGGATGAGGAGGACATCTGATGTTTGATTTAAGTACGTTGAAAATCTGGCTGGATGTGGCCATCCTGATCATTCCTTTATTGATTGGCATGTTTTTGGTGATCAAATTGGTGCTGCCTAAAAAGCCTAAATTAGGGCTGGGGATTTTAGCCGGCATGAGCGCAGTCGGAGCCTTTTTCATTCAGCGTAAATTAAAAAAAGCATTTGCTGTAGAAGACAAACTGGCCGAGTTCAATGAAAATTACGCCCGCTTTAAAGAAGTTCAAAAACGCCGTCAGGAGGCGGTGACTGCGAATCAGCAGGTGATCAAAGTGCTGGAAGAACGCAAAAAGAAGCTCGAAAAACAGGCTGATCAGTACCAGACTGAGTTGAAGCTGATTGACGCTGAGTTGAAAGATCGTCTGGCGCTGAATGAAAGATTAATCGCCGATGCCGAATCCTTTCTTTCCGCTGCTGAGGAGCGTAGCGCAAAACGGAAAGCGCTTCTCTCTACGGATCTGCCACCTGAAAATAAAACTGCCGAGAGCGATCAGGGCCAGATTGAGATCAATGGTTATCGTTTAATTGAAGAATAAGGTACAGATCATGATGAAAACGGTGCTGTTTTTGCTTGTCTTTTCCACTCTGGCGTTGGCTCAGAGTGAAGCGCAATTGCGTCAGGCCTTAAGCGAATGCGAAGCAGATCTACAGGCCAGCCTACAAAAAATTGAGGCCCTGTCTAACGCGTTAAAATCAACGGATGCAGTGCTTAAAACACGCCAGGCGCTGGTGGATAGTCTGGTGGCCAATCTGCACAAGCAGATCGAAACACAGGCTGTCATTCGCAGCCGATTGCAAATGAATGCCGACACTTTGCAACTCATGGTTACGGATTATCAGAAGAAATTAGAGGAGGTGGCCGATCTATTTCGCCAAGAAGTACAAAAGAGCAATCGCCCCTGGATTTTAACCAAACACGGATTACAGGGTTTTACTACGGGGTTGTTAATCGGCGGTGCCGTGGGATTAATTTATGGCCTGTTGCATTAAAAGTCGTAACAAAGAATGATGTTTCTGCAAAAGGCTCGCTTTCATTTACAAGTTTAAGCTGCCTATCGCTTCCAGGCCTGATTACCTGCTCAATGATTTGGGCCTTCCTTCCAAAATCTGCTCATTGAAAAGGGAACTTTTTCAGCGCTTCATATTTCTTTAGTAAGAGCTTACAATACTTCATGCAAAAGATCTAGTCCTGCCATGGCGGAATGCGAAATTTTCAATGCTGCTTTTGGAGGAGTGTGTTGAAGAATGGGTTTAAATTATATCTGCAACTATCTGCTTAATCTGCAAGATAAATCATTGTGATAAAAAAATTTTCTCGCACTTTGAGTTGCGGCTCTGCTGCCTTAGAATACTTCCTTCAAAAGATCAAATCACGCCACAGCGGGATGCGAAAATTTTTAAGCTGCCTTATTACAGAGCAATCCCAAACGTTTGAGTAGATGAACATTTAGAAATCAAATTTTACAAAGCAAAGTTTAAAACTCCCCCTTCCATTTTTTAAAGGGAAGGGAGCCGGAGGGGATAGGTTTTAAAACAAAAACTCGCCTTAAATGCTCCGCCCTTACAAAGCCTCGAGCCTAAACTCGAGTTACGTTGCGCCTGCCAATGGTCTACCCGTGTAAGGGATTCTGCTCCCTGATAAATCGGGGACTCAGAATGACATGCCGGCACGGTTCCTCACCGCCTGGGCATAAGTTGCCCCTTCGCAAATTAATTCGTAATTCGTAATTTTTAATTTAAAAATGCTTCTCTGTGTGCTCTGTGGTTGATTAAATCCCTGTGAAAATGTCTTTTGGTTGCGGCCGTGCTGCCTTAGCTATTTTCTTCTCAGTTTTACCGCCGTGCCGTAAACCAGAATTTCCGCTGCGCTGGACATGATGTAGGAGGTCGAAAAACGGACATTGATAACCGCGTCAGCTCCTTTTGCAGTGGCCATGGCTTTCATGCGGTCCAGGGCCTGTTCGCGCGATTCGGCCATGAGCTTGGTGTATTCTTCAATTTCGCCCCCGATTAGAGCCTTTAAGAAGGCTAAAATATCGCGTCCCAGATTACGGGCGCGGATGGTGTTCCCTTCAACCACTCCTAAAATTTCACTTATTTCCATGCCTGGAATTTCGCTTGTTGTCGTAATAATCATCTAACCACCCTCCGATATTTGTCATATTTACGCACCATCCATTTTTCGCGGATGACAGAAACTACAAGAATGATAAAACCTAATAGAAAAATGCCCACGCCGATGCGCAACAAGAGCGGTTCCCGGGAATTTAAAAAGAAATCTCTGAGCATTTCATATCCTCCGAATGCCAGGATGAGGATTGCTCCCAGACTAAAAAATGTCCAGCCCAGGCCACGCTCGATGCGATTGTAAACGTGTTGCCAATAATCATCCCAGTACATTTCCGGGAGAGCGCGAAATTTCATCTTTGCGGTTTCCTCCTTTAAATAATGAAATGAATGCCACTCAGCCTGACAATCTGGACAGTCTTTCAAATGCTCCAGAAATTCTTTCTGTTGCCTTTCGCCCAATTCACCATCCAGATAGCCCATCATCAAAAAACGTGCTTCTTCGCACTTCATAAATTGCCCTCAAACTGTTTTAATTTTTTCAGTAACCGTTTTCTGGCGTAATACAAGCGAGACATCACGCTGCCAATGGGAATTTCCAGCGCTTCCGCAATTTCCTGGTACGAGAAATCATTAAATTCTTTCAGAACGATTATCTCTCGCTCTTTGGCATCCAATTGAGAGAGCGCCAGCCAGATGATTCGGGCCCGCTCGTTCTTTTCAAAAATTTCATCCGGAAAATCTCCATCGGCAATGTAGCTCCTCTCCAGGGTTTCATCCATTGGCAACCGGCGTCTGTGGTGATTGACAAAATTAATGCACAGATTTTTCAGAATTCGATAGAACCAGCTGTAAAAAGATCTATTTAGATCAAAATCGGACAATGAACGATAGGCGCGGTAAAAGGCTTCCTGCGAAAGATCCAAGGCATCTTCATGGTTCTTTGTAAACATCAGCGCCATGTAATACGCCCGTTGCTTGTACCGTTCAACAATAATGCGGTATTTTTCTTTATCGCCCTGTAAACAGGCCTGAATAACCTGTTGGTCACTGAGCTCTTCTTCCTTAACCTGATGCATAATAGTACAGCTTCAACCTGACTTTATTCAAAACTCATGGTACAAATTTAGATAAATGAATATAAATCAGTAAATGATTTATTGAAAATTTTTTTCTTTTTTAAGTGGGCATGGTAATGTGTCAAAGAAGAAATTCATTTTTCAAGAGTAAAACGCAGGCTCTGAAGCCCACCAGGCGTCATTTCGATTGATGCCCCGACTGCGTCGGGACAGAGTGGTGAAATTTCTATTTGCCCTCACCCCTAACCTCTTCTCCCGAAAATCGGGAGACTGCTGTCACTGTAAGGGATTCTTCTCCCGACAAATGGGGATCAGAATGACAGGCGGCACTGAGCCACCCTAAGTGTCACTTCGACCGATGCTCCGACTGTATCGAAACCGAGTGGAGAAATCTTTGTCAGGCGTAAGGGCGAAGCATTTTCTTCAAAATGGCCTCAATTAGCGCAACATCTTTGTCTATGAGTTAAAATTGCTCTTGAATAAAACTTTACAAAAAATGCTACAATTTTACAAAGGTCTCGAGCTGAAGCTCGAGTTACGTTGCGCTTACGAACGACATCTGGGATGTGCAACAGTCTTTTTTTGAATCCATTTTTTATGTACCTTCATTACAAATTGAGAAAATAAAATCATTTTAAAACAATGATTCGTGATGAGAGATTAAAGACTGCTAGTAGGAGGTACACATGTCGTTAAGTGGAAGGATTGCTCTGGTAACCGGAGCGACCAGCGGAATTGGCCGGGCAACCGCTCTGGCACTGGCCAGGGAAGGGGCTGGCGTGATTTTGTTGGGCCGACGGGTAGAACGGCTGGAAGAAGTGGGAGAAGAGATCAAAAAACGATACAACGCAAGCTGGATTGCCCTACCGGTGGACGTGCGGGATTTAGAAGCTGTAAAAACAGCGATTGAGGGATTACCGGATTTCTGGAAACCGATTGACATTCTCATCAATAATGCCGGACTGGCATCCGGATTGTCCAAAATTCATGAGGGCGATGTGGAGGACTGGGAAAAGATGATCGATACCAATGTTAAAGGTCTGCTTTATGTTACGCGTACGGTGGTTCCGGGGATGGTAGAGCGCGGGCGCGGTGATGTGGTTAATATTGGCTCCATTGCCGGCCATGAGGTTTATCCCGGGGGCAATGTGTATTGCGCTACAAAGCATGCGGTAGATGCCCTGACCAAAGGATTGCGTATTGATCTTGTGGATACGCCCATTCGGGTGTCTTCGGTGGATCCCGGGCTGGTAGAAACAGAATTCAGTATTGTCCGTTTTAAGGGCGATGAACAGCGAGCGAAAAATGTTTACAAAGGGTTAAAACCGCTAACCGGCGAAGATATTGCCGAAACCATTGTATTTATTGTGAGCCGACCGCCACATGTACAGATTGCTGATGTGATCATCTTTCCTGCTGCACAGGCCTCGGCTACAATTGTACACAGAGAAGCGTAGTGCAGTGACTACATTGTGCTGCATTAGACTGTAAACACCCGGCCGAAGGACGGTCCTGTCCCCGAGAATCGGGATTTTCGCTTCGCTACAACAGGCTGCGCCTGCCAGACGGGCGCCCTTTGAGGTTGTTTAAAAGTTGCGGCTCTGCTGCCTTAGCTTAAATGGAGCATGAGAATACTGAAAAGCTAAGAGGTATTAGTGGTTTCTCTGTTTCTTAAAAAAGTTGAAGTCTTCGCGGCCAAAGCCGATTAAAATTCAGGAATATGGAACACGCGGGGAGTTAATCCAATTTAGAACGGATCGAATGTTCCTCCTTTCCCAACAGACAAGGAACTTGTTGTAATTTCGGCTGTTCAACAAGACAATACAGCGCGTTTCATTGATTTTTTTTTGAACTTAAAGCATTCACTGGTTATCTTGTGAAAATGTTAATATTTTAGTTCGGTCAGTTAATAAAACAGGAAAGGATAGAACTATGGCGTTGATTGAAGATATTTATGCACGAGAGATTCTAGACAGTCGTGGAAATCCTACCGTGGAAGTTGAAGTTCTGCTGGATGATGGTAGTTTTGGTCGGGCTGCCGTACCTTCGGGCGCTTCTACCGGAGAAAATGAAGCCGTAGAATTGCGAGACGGTGATCAGAGTCGTTACCTTGGTAAAGGAGTGTTAAAAGCCGTACAAAACGTAAATGAAATTATTGCTGAAGAGTTAATTGGAATCGAAGCCACCGATCAACCTTTTGTTGATCATTTATTAATCGATTTAGATGGCACGCCGAATAAGGGAAAATTGGGTGCCAATGCCATTCTGGGCGTTTCGATGGCAGTGGCCAAAGCGGCTGCGGAATCGGTCGGCCTGCCTTTGTTTCAGTATCTGGGAGGCGTTAACGCTAAGATTTTACCGGTGCCCATGATGAACATTTTGAATGGGGGTAAACATGCCGATAATAACGTTGATGTGCAGGAATTCATGATTGCACCAGCCGGCGCCGATTCCTTTCATGAAGCGTTGCGCATGGGCGCTGAGGTATTTCACAATCTGAAAAAGGTACTTGCAAAACGTAATTACAACACCGCAGTGGGCGATGAAGGTGGTTTTGCACCAGATTTAAAATCGAATCAGGAAGCACTGGATTTGATCTTAGAGGCCATTGAAGCAGCCGGGTACAAACCCGGAGAACAAATTTTTATTTGCCTCGATCCGGCTTCCAGTGAATTTTACGACAATAACAAAAAGCGTTACGTACTGGCTTCGGAAAACAAGGAATTAACCGGTGCAGAAATGGTCGATTACTACGCCGCATGGGTGGACAAGTATCCCATCCTCTCCATCGAAGACGGACTGGCCGAAGATGACTGGGAAGGCTGGAAAATTCTGACAGAGCGTTTGGGCAACACCATCCAACTGGTTGGCGACGATATTTTTGTTACCAACACGCAATTGCTTTCCAAAGGCATTGAAATGGGCGTGGCTAATTCGATTCTGATTAAACTGAACCAGATCGGCACGGTTACAGAAACCCTGGATGCCATTGAAATGGCCCACAAAGCGGGCTATACGGCGGTTGTGTCCCATCGTTCCGGAGAAACCGAAGATGCGACTATTGCCGATTTAGTGGTGGCCACCAATGCCGGGCAAATTAAAACCGGCTCTGCTTCCCGAAGCGATCGCATCGCCAAGTACAATCAATTATTGAGAATTGAAGATACATTGGGTGAAAACGCCGTCTTCCTGGGACGCAAGGCATTTAAACGGTAAAGAAGGGGCCTGGCAGTTTTTAACTGCCAGGCTTTTACAAAATGAAAAAGCGTCAAAAAAGTAAAACGTTCGATCCAAAAAAAGGCGTGCGTTGGCTGGTTGGCCTGGGCCTGGTTGTTTTGATCTATTTTCTCTTTTTTCATGGGCCGCGCAGTGTCATTCAATATCTCAAACAAACCTCCTACAAAAAATCTCTGGAGCAAGAGATCCAATCCCTGGAGAACGATAAAAAGCGGCTTAAATCAGAAGCCGATCGTTTGAAAAATGATCTGGACTATATCGAGAAAATAGCCAGAGAAAAGTACAACATGAAGAAAAAAGATGAAAAGGTGTACAAAATAATCAAGGAAAAGTAACCATTAAAGGGATTGGTTTGGTTAAAGGATTTGTATCTGTCATTCTCATTACGGCCTGTTTACAGGCCCAGATTCCTGAACTGGCCCATCTGCAATTCAAACCTCAATTGAACACCGATTTTTACAAGCAGGTTAACACCTACAACTGGATAGCCCTCTTTTCCTATCAAAATCAGGCAAAAAACAGCCTGAACTACTTTGTGCGCGATCGTTTTCAAAGCAATCTACTCATTCCGGCCCAGGGCAACAAAAAGTGGAAAGATGAACACACTCTGGAAGGCTTATTGTACTGGAACAGGAACCAGCACAATGTGGGCATGTATTTCTATAGCTGGTACCAGAGCGACAAACAGGTTTCATTGAACAACCAGTTTGGGAATCATCGGCTGGGGTTGTTTCTGGAAGAGACCTTTTTAAAAAATATTAAATGGGCGCCTTATTTGGGATATCAAACAGCAAAAAATCGTTCCCATGTGGACTGGGGATGGGATACCGGTTCACGATTTCAGTTTGAACGTTACCATTTTAGTAATTACACGGCTTCGTTAAAAGCCAGTACAAACCTCGATTTTTATCCGGAACGACAGAACAGGGAGTACGATGTTAGTACCTATTTTACCTCGCACTTTTCGGACCTGAGTCAGGATTCGCTCTTTGTTCGCTGGAATGACCTGTCAAAAGAGTACTATGTTTCGGATTCGATAGAACAGGTCACCATTAATGAAAGGGAAGTGCAAAATAAGTTATTTTACGATTTAAATCCAACGAATCGTCTTCTGGTACAAACGCGTTTACAATCGAGAGAAATTTCGTATTTTAACGGTCGATCGATCTTTCTGTTTGAAAATTATTTTCGCTATTTGCACTTAGGGCGACGCTTTAATGTGTTGTTCACTTTCCGAACCTCGGATGAGACACAGGACAATGCCGGTACGGTAACCGATAGCCGAACCAGGCAGAGCGCCTTTAATGCCGATGTGAATTTTCAACTCAATGCCAGCCAGAAGCTCATGTTCAATTTTGCCTATGTTAAATCCCAATATGACACACCCGATTCGGTGGTTAATAACGATGACCGCGATGAACAGAGATTTGTCTTTAATGCCCGTTATGCATGGAAAATTAGTCCTTTGCTTACGCTCGATTTACTGGCCTATGCCTATCTGTTCCACCAGATTTACATTTACCAGGAGCGCAGCGCCAGCAATAGCTGGAACCGCATCTACAAGCTAAATCCTCGCTTGCTCTACCGGTACGGACCATTCTCTAATCGCTTGAGCACAGAAGTACTGGCCAACTACACGGTTTACGATTTTGACGACCTGTTCAGTGAACCGCGCAGTTTTGTCTTCCGTAAGTACATTTTAAATGATTCCCTGATGATTCGATATTACCCCTTTCAATATCTGGGGGCCTATGGCCGGCTGGAACTGGAAGATAAAGGGACGTTCTTTCGTAAGGAATTCGCCCAGCAAGTGCTGCAATCGTACCAGTCAGAATTCTGGACAATCTTTCTGCGCAATACGCGCTTTCTGCTGTTTAAACTGGATGTTGGCTTCACATTTTACCGAAGACGAGAATGGCGTTATGTACCAGAAAAATCATTAAACAGGACGCTGGTAAACAAGGGCCCCTATCTGGAATTGAGCTATGCCGTTTTGCCTAAAATAAATTTCCTGGCTTCACTTTCCTATCTAAGTGTCAATGACAGCCGCTTACCGGATACCCGTTACCTGTCCGGAAAATTGCGACTCAACTATTTTTTCTGAAAGTGAAGTAAACTGAGATGTAGTTCTCTGCGTTAACCTCAGGCAGCAGTGCCGCAACCAAAAAATTTTCGCTGGGATTTAACAACCATAGAGAGCACAGGGAAGTATTTTTAAATTAAAAATTACGAATTACGAATTAATTTGCGAAGGGGCAACTTATGCCCAGGCGGTGAGGAACCGTGCCGGCATGTCATTCTTCTCCCGCTTTAGCGGGAGAAGAATTCCTTCCACTGGATCACGCGCAAACGCAATGTAACTCGAGCTTCAGCCCGAGACTTTCGGTCATTCTGAATCCCGATTCTTCGGGATGAAGAATCCCTTACTTTGGCACACTGAACTCCCTCTCGTCCCGATTTTCAGGGAGAAGAAGCAAGTAGGTGAAGAACGAACAAGGCGCAGCCGGGTTGGAGCGCAGCGGAAATTGCGATTCTCTGGGGTGGGACATCAAACCATTCAACAAATCAACAATTCAACAATTCAACAGTTTTGCTTCTTCACACTGCACAAAAATTTTCGCATCCCGCTGTGGCGGGATTAGATCTTTTGAAGGAAGTATTCTAAACTTAGGGTAGTAGACTGATCCTCTTTTTTTGAGAAATTAGGGATTCCTACAAACCAGATGAGTTGGTTGCGAATGTACTGATACACTCCAGCGTGCCTTGCGCCTTTGATCCTGGTCCTTAAACATGGAAAGCGTATTAAATCGATCTGAAATGTCGGAAAATAATCAGGTCCATTCTGCGATCTTATTGCCTTCTTTATCCGTAAACGAACCCGTAATAATCAATATTAAATCGATTACGGCCCAGATACCTAACCCGCCAATGGTAATTAATTGTAAAAAACCTGTGCCAATTTTCCCCACAAAAAATCGGTGTGCACCAAAAACGCCAAATAAAAAACAGAGCAGAAAGGTAGGTAGAATCTTTTTATCACTCATTTTTTCCCTTTTCTAAAAAATAACTTCTCTTACATTTAACTGAACAAATCTATTTCAAGCAGAATGCATTGGAATGCAGTCAACCATCTCAAGTTTACCATATTAAAGTACATTAAAAAGGTAAGATTGTCAATAGTCGCATATTGATACGAAGGAGGCCTAATCGAAACCACTACACCATTCGCAGAGCACGCCAAAAAGCACCAATTGCAAATAAAAAAGCAAGTTGTGACTAATCAGTGAAAGCCTGTGCCGGTATGTCTTTCTGAATCCCACGATTTATCGGTGGGGGGAAGAATCCCTTACACTTGCATAGCATTCGTAAGCCCAACGTAACTCGAGCTTTAGCTCGAGACCTTTGTAAAATTGTAGCATTTTCTGTAAAGTTTTGTTCCAGAGCAATTTTAAGTCGTTCACAAAGAGGTCGCGCTAATTGGAACCATCTTTATTTAAAGTGCTTCGCCTTTACAACTGATAACGATTTCTCCGCTCTTTCCTCATGCAGTCGGGGCATCGGTCGAAATGACAATCGATACGGACTTCAGACCAGTCATTGGGGAAATTCATTGAAGAAACTTTTTTAGAAGTAATTCTTTCCAACACTTTGTGACAAGAATAATTATTTATGGAACTGAATATTTAAAAAAAGGTTTTTAATTCATTAATAATTAATGGATTAAATGCTTCTAAAAATCGCACTTTGTGTATTGCTTTTAGTCTACTTAACTTTGTATATTGTACCGAACATAAGTACGTAAATCTGACCAAACGAAGGAGGTTGCAAGATGTCCAATGCCTATTTCAAAGTACCGATGCCGGTAAACGAGTCGGTGTACGATTACGCCCCCGGAACTCCTGAACGCAAAGCCTTAAAAGATAAACTGGCCGAATTGCAGGCCCAGGAAATCGAAGTGCCCTTAATCATCGGTGGAAAAGAAATTTTTACCGGACGCACCGCAGAAATGCACACCCCGCACAATCACAAAATCAAACTGGGCGTGTACCACAAAGCCACGGCCAAAGAGGTACAAATGGCTATCGATGCCGCTCTGGAGGCGCGCAAAACCTGGGCCGAAATGCCCTGGGAAGACCGCGTGGCTATTTTCCTGAAAGCAGCCGACCTGCTTTCTGGGCCCTGGCGTTACACGCTGAATGCGGCTACCATGCTTGGCCAATCCAAAACCGCTTACCAGAGTGAAATTGACGCTGTAGCCGAGTTAGCCGATTTCTGGCGTTTTAATGCCTATTACATGGCTAAACTGATGGAAGAACAACCCTATTCGCCGCGCGGATTCTGGAATCGCATGGAGTATCGTCCTCTGGAAGGTTTCATTTTTGCCGTAACGCCCTTTAATTTTACATCCATTGCCGGCAATCTGCCTACGGCACCGGCGATCGTCGGCAACGTGTCCCTGTGGAAACCGGCTTCTTCTGCGGTTTATTCGGCTTATTTCATCATGAAGCTGCTTCAGGAAGCCGGATTGCCCGATGGCGTAATCAATTTTATTCCGGGCAGCGGGGCACAGGTCGGCAATCCCGTACTGGAGAGTGAGCACCTGGCTGGCATCCACTTCACCGGTTCTACCAACACCTTTCAGACCATGTGGAAAAAGGTCGGCGAAAATATCCATAAAATGAAATATTATCCGCGCATCGTGGGTGAAACCGGCGGCAAAGATTTCATTTTTGTCCATCCTTCTGCCAAAGTAAAGCCGCTGGTAGTGGCCACTATTCGCGGCGCCTTTGAGTATCAGGGACAAAAATGTTCGGCTGCTTCGCGCATGTACATTCCGGAATCGCTCTGGCCGAAATTTAAAGAGATGTACATCGAAGAGGTGAAAAAGATCAAAATGGGTGAACCCACCGATTTCCGCAACTTTATGACAGCGGTAATCGATCGTGCTGCTTTTGAAAGTATCACCTCTTACATCGATTACGCGAAAAATTCCACTGAGGCCGAAATCATCACCGGCGGTTCCTATGACGACAAAAAAGGCTTTTTTATTGAACCGACAACCATTGTCACGACCAATCCCAAATTTAAAACCATGGAAGAAGAAATTTTCGGGCCGGTGTTAACCATTTACGTTTACAAAGACGATCAATTCGAAGAGACCCTGAAACTGTGTGATGAGACGTCGCCTTACGGTTTAACGGGCGCCATCTGGGCCCAGGATCGCCAGGCTCTGCGTTTGATGGAAGATCGTCTGCGCAATACAGCCGGAAACTTTTACATCAATGATAAGCCAACCGCGGCCGTGGTAGGCCAGCAGCCGTTTGGCGGCGGGCGCGCTTCAGGTACCAATGACAAGGCCGGTAGTTACCTGAACATGATCCGCTGGATGAATGTGCGTTCCATAAAAGAAACCATGGTTCCTCCGGAAGACTGGACCTATCCGTTTATGGGCGATAAATAACGTTGACGTTTTAAATTTCTTTAAAAAACTCACTACTAACACCTTTTCAATATTGAAAAGGCGGGTAGTGAGTTTTTTTGTCTTGAACGAAAAAAGATTTTAAGGTAAAAATAAGCATTTGTTATTATTTGGCAATATTCTTAATTTTGTCTCAAGTGAAACGATGAATCTAATCGTCAATCTTCGGCGTATATGGCAACGAAACCAGGTAAACAGGATGGGATCGACCAATTGATGCATTTGCGGCTGATTTGCTTACTTGTCTTCATACTTACTGTTCGTGGGCTTGCCCAAATCATGCCTCCGGACACATTGACCACAGCCAGCAGCGACTCGACCGTTGTTTCCGATTCAACCGACAACACAGGGAGTCGTGGCAGCGAATTAAAAGGTCCCATTAAATATCGGGCAGAATTTATTGCTCTGTCCGATAGCGGCAATATCATCGAATTGATTGGCGACGCCCAATTAAACTATCTGCACATGCAATTAAATGCGGCTTATATCCGCTTGAATCAGCGTCGGAAATTATTATTTGCATCCGGGCTGGCCGATTCTTTGAGCGCCGACAGTCTTCCTGTGGTTAGAGGTAAACCCGTTTTTAAAGATCAGGGGCAGGAGCCCATTACCGGAGATCAGATCGAATACAATTTTGAGACGAAGCGGGGGAAGGTCATCATGGGCAAGACGCAGATGGAACCGGGCTATTACCGGGGTAGCCGAATTCATCGCATCGCGGACAGCACGTTACTGGTGCAGGATGGTATTTTTACTTCCTGTGAATACATTGACCATCCCCATTTCTATTTTCAAAGTCAAAAAATCCGCGTCAAGATTAAGGACAAAATTGTGGCCCGCCCCATTACTTTTTACATTGCCGATATTCCTCTGGCCTGGTTTCCTTTTGGCATCTTTCCCAACAAACGCGGCCGAAAATCGGGTATTGTCATCCCGAAATATGGGGAAGGCGCTTCCACCGGTCGTTTTTTACGTAGTTTTGGTTACTACTGGGCGCCAAACGATTACATGGACGCCGCCTTTCTGATGGATTTTTACGACAGGATTGGCTTTGCTTACCGCACCAATGTACGGTACAATGTGCGCTACAAATTAAACGGCCGCTTTAATGGAGAATACTTCCCGAGAGATCCCACCACCGGCAAATCGGTGGAACGCTGGCGCTTTCGCTTCAATCACCGTCAGGTACTCGACCCGACCATGAGTATCTACGGCTCTGGTTCCTTTTCCAGTGACAAGCAATTTGCCCGACAGCTTTCGCCCAACCAACGCGACCGTTTAAATCAAAACATTACCTCGCACCTGACCTTTTCTAAACGCTGGAAAAAGAGCCAGATCAGCTTAACGGTCAATGCTTCGCGCAATGAAAATTTGCAAAATGGCAATATCACCTACACTTTGCCCAATGTCAATCTTAATTTTCCCCAGAAAACGCTTTACGAAATTTTCAGCGGCAACAAATTAGGGGCGCAACGCAAGTGGTATCAGAATATCTATTTTAATCTCAGCACGCAAATGGTGCATCGTGGTTCCAGAATATTACAGAGCGATAGTACCTTTAAACGATCTTCCAGCCAGGGTATTCATCATCAAATGGGATTTTCCACCACCACCAAACTCTTTCGCTATTTCAATATTTCGCCCAATGTCCGTTTGACCGAAGACTGGGTGGATGAGATTGTCACGGCTGAATACGATCCGCAAAGCAAAACCATCATTGAGAAAAAGAAAAAACAGTTCGCCGCCCGCCATACCTTCAGCAGCGGGGTAGGCCTAAAAACTACGCTTTACGGCCTTTTTGAACCCAATATTGGCGCGTTGAAATTCATTCGCCATAAACTGGACCCTTCGCTCTCTTTTAGCTACACACCGGATTTTTCATCGCCTTTTTTTGGCTATTTTACGCGCATTGACACCGGCGGTGTGGTTCACAAAATCGACAAATTTAAGAATTCACCGTACGGAGGAACGCCCACTTCCAGAAGCCAGAGCCTGAATATCAGCCTTAATAACTTTTTTCAGGGGAAATTGATTGACGACCAGGGTAAAGAGAGGAAAATCGACCTGTTGACCGCTAATTTTTCCACACGATACAATTTTTTGGCTGATAGTCTGAAGTGGAGCGACATCTCAGGTAATTTCAGAACACGCATCTTCGGTCGATCGTTCAGCTTTCGTACGGTTCACTCTTTGTATCAATTCAACAAAAATAACAGGAAGATCAATAAGTTCAATACGATTCCACAGCTCATCTATTTAAATACTTCATTTAATTTCAGGCTTTCTGAAAAGACTTTCCGACGTACGAAAAAAGAGAAAACAAAGACGGCCGTAAGCGATTCTTTGCAAAAAGAGTTGTCCCGTGAGGGCATCCTGGAAACCAGAGCCATTCAGTACGATGAAGAGGATTACATCAATCAGGCTAAAAAGATTAATATCCCATGGTCATTGACCTTTAATTTGAATTACACCTACGACCGGCGCCGCCAGAAGGAAGACCGACACCGTTTTGGATTGAGCACTAATGCCAGTATTCAATTGACAAAAAACTGGAAGATCAGCTGGAATGCCATTTTCGATGTGAAAAACAAAAAGATTGCTTCTCAAAATTTTAGCATCTACCGTGACCTGCACTGCTGGGAGATGTCCTTTAACTGGCAACCGGAAATTGGTTACTATTTTTTCCAGATCAATGTCAAAGCCAGTGCATTACAGGACATCAAAATTACCAAACGTCGTGCCACGCGTTTTAGTGGTTATTATTGATCAGAAATCTTCAGATTTCCCTGTTAATGCCTTCATTTTAAAGCTGTATAGCTTCATTAAAAAGGTTCCTGTAGAGAATTAAAAATCACCCATTTGGTATGTTTGAAAATAGGAAGTAAACCCAATCGATCTTACTTTTTTCAAAAAATTAAACAGAGAGAAAAAACTATTTGATAAAACAAAATTTTGTGGTTAATTTTTTTGTTTAAATGAACTGTAAGGAATGTGCATGAAAGCAAAAGCTCTTCTTCTGCTATTTAAGGATTCATTTGCCACCTGGGAGGAAAATTCTAAAGCGGAAATAGGCGCATTAATCAAAGAAGATGTTGAACATTGGCTTCTGCTGACCCAAAATTCGGCGCCAAAATCGATTGCCTTGTCCGGTGCTCAGTTGGAAACTTTGCCGGATTACCAAATTTTGCCCGTGGAATCCTTATCAGACGAGATAAAGCAAGTTTTAAAGGCCTCCCATTTTGAGTGGATTTACCCCACCAAACAGAAAAAGGCCTTTATTTTAGGAGTCGGGGCTGTTAATGAAGTTCAGTTTCTTCTTTTAGACCTTTGCACGCGCGTATTCGAATTGCTAATGCGCAACAAAGAATTGGAAGAAGAGTTGAAGCGTAAATCACGGGAAATGCAGGACCTGCTGGAAAAAACCAGCGCTCTACACGAAATCAGTCGTTCCATCGAGTCATTGACCTCTCTGGACAATTTGCTGCAGGACATCGTTCAAAAAGCCATGCATTTAATGAATGCCGAGTCGGGCTCTTTGTTACTGTTTACCGAAGAAGGGGACGAATTGGAGTTTAAGGTTGCCCTGGGGCCTAAATCAAACAATGTTAAACCGTTTCGCATCAAATTGGGGCAGGGAATTTCCGGGTGGGTCGCTGAACACGGACAGCCTATCTTAATTAAAGATGCCTACAAGGATCCCCGTTTTGATCCCAGCTTTGATAAACGCAGTGGTTATCGCACACGTTCGTTTTTGTGCGTGCCCTTGCGCTACAAAGAACGTATTTTAGGCGTGATTACCATTTTGAACCGCTTGGACATGAAGCCCTTCTCTGAAAAGGATCTGGAACTGCTGCTGACCTTCAGTACCCAGGCTGCACTGGCAATTGAAAATACGCGCCTGTTACAGGAAGCCATTGAAAAAGAGCGTTTAAAAGCCGACATCAAAATAGCTTCCGAAATACAAAAATTGTTGATCCCTCGAGAGCTGCCGCAGATAGAAGACCTGGAGATCGCAGCCACATACATTCCCTGTAAAGAGATGAGCGGTGACTTTTATGATGTTATTCCCATGAAAAACGGGAAGTGGGCTTTTGTCATGGCAGATGTTTCGGGGAAGAGCATCCCAGCCGCCATGCTGATGTCCAATTTTCAGGCTTCGGTGCGCACCATTTTTCAATTTTCAGATGATTTGGCCTGGATCATGGAAAATCTGAATCAGATGATCACACGCCAAACCACAGCCGATCGCTACATCACGGTTTTTGCAGCGGTTTATGATCCCAGGTCCCATCGCCTAGATTACGTTAATGCCGGGCACAATCCGCCGTTCATTCTCACGGAATCTCAAACCTTTACGCCTCTGGACAGAGGGGGAATATTTTTAGGGGTAATGCCCTGGAAATATGAAAAAAACAGTTTGCCTTTGCGTGACCATGATCTGCTGGTCATGTATACCGATGGTCTGGTCGAAGCCATGAATGAACGTGAAGAAGAATTTGATCTCAGACGTTTAAGGCAGTTAGTTAAGAAACACCAGAAAGAGGATTTGAATGATTTAAAAGAGACCATCATCAGTGCGGTAAGAAAGCATGTAGGGAGTCAGATGCTGGACGATGATTTTACGTTGATGTTGATTCGAAAAACAAACAATAGACAAAAAAAGCAAATATAAACTTAACACTTTTTTAAGAAGACTTTAAAAATATAAATTTTCGTCGACAATAATATCAGAAACAAAAGAGGGCAACATCATGAATTTTCCAACCCATTCAATGGATGGCGGTGAAATCGTCGTTATTGATATTCCAAGGCGATTAACCTCAGAAATTTCCGGGGATCTGAAAAAATTGATGAAAGAACTACTGGAAAAAGAGCACTACAAGATTGTCATGAACCTGGAAAAAACCAAATACATGGATTCCAGTGGACTGGGGGCCATTGTTTCTAAAATTGCTGCAACGCGTTCTAAAAGTGGCGATATTAGACTGGCTGCGCCGCAGCAAACGATTATTGATCTCTTGCAATTAACGCATATTAATCAAATCGTAAAAATATTTGATTCCGTTGAGGAAGCTGTCAATAGTTTTAAGGAGTAGGTACTAATGAAATATCAGGAAGATATTTCGGTGGACAGAAGGAATTTCCATTTTTCGGAGCCTGATTATTCTCGCCCGATTTTCCAGATTCCTGATCATTTCAGTCAGAAGTTTAAAAACAAACTCACCTTTTTGTACGGTAAGAGTCGCCTCGATTTAATCTATCCTGAACTGGAACGAATTCTGAAAGTATATCATGCTCACAAATCGCCTTTGATGTTGGAATGGGAAAAGACCTTTAATCCGGAAAACCGTTTTACAGAACACGATGTAATTTTGATCACCTATGGCGATCTGATTAAAACGCCCAATCAAAAACCATTGCGCACTTTAGCGCAGCTAACCGAAACCTATTTGAGAAACGTCATTAATACCCTGCACATCTTACCATTTTTCCCCTCGTCTTCCGATCGGGGCTTTGCGGTGATGGATTTTGAAGAAGTGGATCCCAATCTGGGCACCTGGGACGACATTCTGGAACTAAAGAAAGATTTTAAATTGATGTTTGACGGCGTCTTTAACCATGTTTCCTCTAAGAGCCGCTGGTTTCAGGAGTTTTTAAATCAAAACCCGCAGTTTCTTGATTTTTTTGTCGTCTTTTCCACCAAGCAGCAATTGTCTCCGGATCATTTGCGATTGATTGTCCGCCCAAGAACCACACCGATCCTAACCGAATTTTGTACCCTTAACGGCAAACGTCTGGTCTGGACGACCTTCAGCCAGGACCAGGTTGATCTTAATTACCATAATCCCCATGTGCTGCTTAAAATGATCGAAATTCTGCTCACCTACGTCAGACGTGGAGCAGATATTATTCGTCTGGATGCGGTTACCTATTTGTGGGAAGAACTGGGCACCACCTGCGTTCATCTGGAGCAGACGCACACCATCATTAAACTGTTCAGAGATATTCTGAATGCTGTGGCCCCCCATGTGGCCATTATCACCGAGACGAACGTGCCCCATGAGGATAATATTCGCTATTTCGGAAATGGCCGGGACGAGGCGCAGATGGTGTACAATTTTGCTCTTCCTCCTCTGGTGCTTTACTCTTTTCAAAATGAAAATGCCAGAAAATTAACCGAATGGGCGGCCACGCTGAAAAAGCCCTCCAACGAAGCGACTTTCTTCAATTTTCTGGATTCCCATGATGGGGTGGGCGTGATGGCCGTGCAGGGCATTCTTTCGCAGCAGGAAATCGACATGATGGCTTTGCGGGTGGTAGAGCACGGCGGCTTCATCTCCTACAGAGCCAATCAGGACGGAACACTCAGCCCTTATGAACTGAATATTACCTGGTTTAGCGCTATTAACAATGAAGACGCCGATGAACCGATGGAGATTCAGATTAAACGCTACATTGCATCCCGCGCCATTGCCCTTGTGCTCATGGGCGTACCAGGAATTTATTTACATGGCTTTCTGGGCTCAAAAAATGATGCGGAACTGGTTCTGGAAGAACGTTCCACTCGAAGCATTAATCGTAAGACACTAAATAAAAAAGAATTACTCCGTTCTCTGGAAAATCCCGAAACAACGACTTATCATGTAACCCGTGAGCTGGTCCGATTAATCGAAATCCGGAAACGGCAGCGCGCTTTCCATCCCAATTCACCACAGAAAATATTAAAA
Organism: Caldithrix sp.; assembly: GCF_056497305.1. Taxonomy (NCBI): domain Bacteria; kingdom Pseudomonadati; phylum Calditrichota; class Calditrichia; order Calditrichales; family Calditrichaceae; genus Caldithrix; species Caldithrix sp. The sequence continues at coordinate 33,765 of NZ_JBSMDE010000042.1, forward strand.
CTGGCCGACGAAATTTTTGGCGTCATCCGTTACACTCAGGACCATCGGGAAATTATTTTAACTTTAACCAATGTCTCTTCCAAAAAAATTTCTTTGAACATAAATTTAAAAGAATGGGGAATTTTGGGTAACCACCACTGGCACGATTTACTCAGTAAACGTTCTGTTAAAGCCGAAAACAACCAAATTTCTCTGATTGTAGATCCTTACCAGATTCTGTGGTTAAAAGCGCGGAATGGTAAATTCAGGGTCTTGGAATAGGCTGCACCCAACTAATCCTCAATAGGGATCGGTGTCTGAAAAGAGATCGATCCCTTTTTACTAATTGCGCAAAATTCAAATATTACTTAATTTCTTCTGGCTTTTTTAAAATTAACTGATTCGATGGCACAGGTGTTGTTTTCTTTTGTGAGCCCAGCGGCAAAATTTAACATGATCGGTTAAAGGGCTACTCGAGCGATGACGCCCCCCTTCAATGCTGATCATTTCAACCAGGCTGTATTAAATCAGGGAAATGTCTGGAGTGCAGATGCAACCAAAAGAGGAGTAGTTATGAAAGAATTAGCCGTGCGCGTGGCTGTAGCTATTGTGGGAATTCCTTTGCTGTTTTTCATTATTCTTAAAGGAGGTCTCTATTTTTATCTATTTTCCGTGGTGGTAACCGTTCTGGGCCAATGGGAAATGTACCGGCTCCTGGAAAAGAAGAACAGCTCACCGCAGGCAATGGCCGGATTGTTCAGTGGGCAAATATTATTGGCCTGGGTCTTTGTTGGAAATCATCCCCTTTTATTATTGGCCCTATTGCTGTTTGTGCTTTTTATTTTCGGCGCAGAAATGTTTCGCAACCGCGGTTCAGCTTTGCTCAATACGAGTGCTACCCTGTTAGGCCTGGCCTATCCGACGCTCTTCTGGGCCAGTCTGTTGTTTTTGCGTGAAAATATTGCCCGACCTTTTACCATGGACGAATCATTTGGGGGGAAATTTATTTTAATCATGTTCGTTGCCATTTGGGTTTGCGACACCTTTGCCTATTTTTTTGGGAAAAAATTTGGCCGGCACCGTTTGTTTCAACGCGTTTCTCCCAAAAAAAGCTGGGAAGGGGCGATTGCCGGTTTAGTGGGAGCGTTAATGGTCTATTTTGTGGTTTACTTTCAGAAAATTCTTCCGATAAGTTTAAATGTGGCCATAGTAAGTGGATTGATTGTCGGAGGAGCGGGCCAGTTTGGCGATCTGGTTGAATCGTGGCTTAAACGCGATGCCGGCGTAAAAGATTCGTCTAACCTGCTCCCGGGCCACGGGGGAATTCTGGATCGTTTTGACAGTGTTCTGTTTAGTTCCATGGCCTTTTTGGCCCTGTATTTTATTCTCCAATTAAAATAGGATTTGAGGAAAATGCCAGATAAACGCGTTTTGATCGTGGATGATGAAGAAGACCTGACCTGGACCATTTCCAAACATCTGTCCCGCGATAAGAATAAATTTGAACTGATTGCCGTAAATAGCGGTATGGCCGCTCTGGACGTGTTGGCCCAGGTGCCGGTTGATCTGGTAATTACCGACATCAGGATGCCCGAAATTTCGGGCCTGGACCTTTTGCTTAAAATCAAAGAAAACTACCCGCAGACCAAAGTGGTGATCATGACCGCCTACGGTTCATCGGAAATTCAGGAAGAAGCGAACCGAAGAGGTTGTTTCAAATACATTGAAAAACCCTTCGAAATTCAGGAATTGCGCCAGCTCATCATCGACATTCTTCAAGAGAAAAAAGGTTTTGAAGGCAAGATTTCCGATTTTCAGTTAACCGACCTGATTCAATTATTGTGTCTGGGGCGTCAGACCAATAGCCTACACTTTGAAAAAGACGGACAACATGGCGCCATCTATTTTGATGATGGCGATATTGTGCATGCCGAGGTCGATCAGCTTGAGGGAGAAGAAGCTTTTTATGAAATACTGGCCTGGGAAGGCGGAGAATTTCATTTACAAAAGGGACGCAAGGCGCCTAAGGAGACCATTTTCAAGAGCTGGCAAAACCTGCTATTGGAGGGCTTAAGACGGCTTGATGAATTGCGCGCCCGGGCATCAAACATGGACGACAAAACAGCCGAAAGCCAGCGACAACTCATTTTGGCTCTTGAAAATCAGTTAAAAATTAGGGGACTGTGGTTAATAGCCATTCTCGATCATTCCGGATTTGTAATTGCCTCTGCATTGCACCCGGAGCAAAAAGGGAAAATTTCCGTGGCCGATATTATGCCACTGGTTTCTAAATTCATTTCTACGGCAGAAGAGAATAGCAAAGAATTTCATTTTGGCGCCATCGACGAAATATTCACGCAATATGAAAAGGGCGCCATTCGTCTGGCAAAGATTCAGAATTCAAATTACTACCTGGTCACAATCACCAATGAAGAAGCCAATATCAGCCTGATTCGTCTGGAAACCAAAAAACTGACGCCCCGGCTCCTTCCGCATTTAAAATCCTTATGAACCGTTTTTGCAATTGCTTTTTGTCCCGCTTACACAAATAGAGTGGCGCCTCTCAAAGATTAAATGCTGTGTCTGGGACTTAATCGTTTGGTTGTTGAATCGCTTAGCTTTTGATTGGTTGTAGGGGCTTTTCCCGCGAATGGCATTTAGAGGCCTGCGTGATGAATAAATTTGCCCCTGTGCGCCTTCTTAGTGCTTTCTGGGTTAACTAAATCCCCGCTGAATTTCCAGAGAGCAGCAGAAAAATCCTGCTAATTTCTTTTGCTTAACATCAATATTTTGTAAATTAGTGCGTTGTATTTTAAAGTTGAAAAAACGGAATCAATTTATGGGGGAGTTTTTTATGGATCCTAAATCATTCAAACGCTGGCAACAGGAAGTTTCCACCGCTAAATTAAGGGATGCGAAATTCATCACTGCCTCAGGAGAACCGGTCGAAATGCTGGGAACGCCTGATATGATCAAGGACCTGGATTATGATCGCGATTTGGGAATGCCTGGTCAATACCCATTTACGCGAGGCGTACACGCCACCATGTACCGCGGGCGATTGTGGACCATGCGCCAGTTTGCGGGATTTGGCACGCCTGAAGATACCAATCAACGCTTTAAATATCTGCTGGAAAACGGGCAAACCGGTCTCTCTGTGGCATTTGATCTGCCCACCTTAATGGGTCGAGATGCCGACGATCCCTGGAGCGAAGGCGAAGTCGGTGTTTGCGGAGTTTCGGTGAGCTCTCTGCGCGATATGGAAATCCTGTTTGATGGCATTCCGCTGGACAAGGTTTCCACCTCGATGACCATCAACTCGCCGGCCATTATTTTGCTGGCTTTTTACATTGCTGTGGCAGAAAAGCAGGGCGTAAAACCGGAACAACTACGCGGCACGATCCAGAATGATATTTTAAAGGAATACATTGCTCAAAAAGAGTACATCTTTCCGCCTACACCTTCAATGCGCATTATTGTGGATATGATCGAATATTGTACAGAAAATATGCCCCAGTGGAACACCATCAGCATCAGTGGTTATCACATCCGCGAAGCCGGGTCAACGGCTTTGCAGGAGCTGGCGTTTACTCTGGCCGACGGATTTGCTTACATTGAAGCCGCCCTGGAGCGTGGCCTGGACATCGACGCCTTTGCCCCGCGGCTCTCATTCTTTTTTAATGCGCACAATGATTTTTTTGAAGAGATCGCTAAATATCGGGCCGCGCGACGCATTTACGCCAGACGAATGAAAGCACGGTACGGTGCCAAAAAAGAACGTTCCTGGATGCTGCGTTTTCACACGCAAACCGCTGGTTGCACCTTAACCGCCCAACAACCGGAAAACAATATTGTGCGTGTGGCTTACCAGGCGCTGGCCGCCGTTTTGGGCGGCACACAGAGCCTACACACCAACTCCATGGACGAGACTCTGGCTTTGCCATCGGAAAAGGCCGTTAAGATCGCTCTGCGCACCCAGCAAATTCTGGCTTACGAAACCGGCGTACCGCACACCATCGACCCACTGGCCGGCAGCTATTTTGTGGAAGACCTGACCAATAAAATGGAGCAGGGCGCTGAAGAATATTTTAAAAAGATTGAAGAATTGGGAGGCTTAATTCCGGCCATTGAAAAAGGCTTCTTCCAGCGCGAAATTGCCGAGGCTGCTTATCGGTATCAGCTGGAAATCGAAAATAATGATCGCTACATTGTGGGGGTAAACGCCTTCCAGGATAAGGACGAAAAAATTGAAATTCCGCTTTTGCAAATTTCACCTGAGGTAGAAAAGGAACAGATTAACCGTTTGCAGGCCCTTAAACGGGAAAGAGACAATCATCGAGTGCAATCTCTGCTAAAAGAACTGAAACAGGCAGCCATCGAAAATCGCAATTTAATGCCCGTGATCATCGAGGCAGCTAAAGCCTACGCTACCGTTGGCGAAATGATTAATACACTTAAAGAGGTGTTCGGAGAATATCAAGAACCCACCGATTTTTAGTTGGACCCTTTGGCGAGGAGAGTAATGGAAAAGAAAATACGTGTTTTGGTTGCAAAAGCCGGCCTGGATGGCCATGACCGTGGCGCGAAGGTCGTGGCCTCATTTTTCCGCGATGCCGGTTTTGAGGTCATCTACAGTGGATTACGACAAACGCCGCAAATGATTGTGCAGACCGCCCTACAGGAAGATGTGGACGTGATTGCCATCAGCATCCTTTCCGGCGCGCACATGACGGTTTTCCCAAAGATTTTAAAATTGATGAAAGAAAACGGTCTGGCTGACGTTTTGCTCACCGGAGGCGGCATCATGAGTGATGACGATATTCGTAAATTGGAAGAGATGGGCACGGGTCGATTATTTGGCCCGGGAAGCTCTTTACACGAAGCCGTGGACTACATTCGGGAATGGTACAAAAAAACGAAAGGCAGTGATCGGGAAAGGTAGACCGTGATTGCCAGGATTACAAGATTACCATGATTTTTATTCTCGAATTGCGGTTTTTCGTATTGAAAGCTGAGTATGTTGAAAAAAAACAGAGAACCTAATCCTGGTAATCCTGAAATCATGCAAA
>NZ_JBSMDE010000043.1:0-18633 GCF_056497305.1 Caldithrix sp.
TTACACGATCAACGGTAAAAAGGTTCAAACGTTGTTAAAAGGCCAACAAGCCGCAGGAATTTACGAAGTTGTGTTTGACGGCAGCCACCTGGCCAGCGGCGTGTACATCTACCGTCTGACCACGGACAAAGGCTTTGCGCAGTCAAAGAAAATGATGCTTATTAAATAGAATGAAAAATGTTGAATTTTGAATTAAAATTGAAAACGGCTTAGTCAAGAAAGTTAAATTTCTGTAAGCCTCTGGTTCAAAAGGGCCGGAGGCTTTTTTATCACAAAGGACACGGAGGAGGCTAAGAGAGCGCTGAGGAAAATAAAAAATACAAAATAAAAAAAACTCGGTGTAATTTGGGGCTTCGCTGTGTTCTCAATAGTAAATTATTTCTGTTGGCCAGAGAAAAAGGATTTGCCTGATTTAAAGTTTACCAGGATTACGCTTTCCGCTTTTCAAAAATTCACTTAAAATGGGCCGTAAACTTTTCACAAGCCATTAAAATGGTGGTAATCCTGTAATCCTTTTAATCCTGGTTCAAATATCCTGTAGATAATTTTGCAATAATCAGGCGCAGTTTGAGTTTATGGAGGGAATGAACCGTTTGGAGAGCGGTATTATTTTTGTAGAACGACTCTGCTTGTGGAGCCAGGTCAATGAATACGCGCAGCGCGCCTGTTTACGCATGGGCGCGCGTATCAGTTTGGAAGAATCGGCTAAAATATAATTTTTAATTACTCAGTTATATCATGACTTATATGAATGGCGCTTTCTTAATGTTCAAGCCAGAACTTTTTGTAAATCGATCAGAAGTGAAAAACTTAATTTAGCTTTACGTCCGAAAATTCTTGAATAGTTTTTTTTACAATGCCTCAAACAGCTATTTTTTTAAGTTTTGTTATTTATTTTTTTGTAAATTAAAAGTGAAATTTCCCTGAATTTACCTGACGAGAAGGGGACGCCTATGAAACCAAATCCTAAAGACTTTCGCGTGGACGCGCAGAGCAAACTCCGCGCCGAAGCCCGTTACATCCGCGATGAACAAATACCGGGCCTCTGGTTTGGCGCTACCGTACGCAGTCCTCATCCACGGGCTCGCATCCTATCCATTGAACTTGATCCGCATTTTGACTGGCAAAACATTACTCTTGTTACGGCAAAAGATGTGCCCAACAACTATGTGGCCATCATCGAAAAAGACATGCCCGTTCTGGCAGAGAAGATGGTTAACTATGTGGGCGAACCGCTGGCTCTAATTGCGGCCCCCACTCAGGAAGAAGCCGCTGAAGCCCTGCGTCACGTCAATGTTCAATATGAGGTCCTGCCCTATTTAGATGACCCGTTGCAGGCAGAACACAGTGAAATCAAATTGTACGGATCCAACAACATCTTTAAAGAGATTCACATCGAACGGGGTGATCTGCAAACGGCGCAAAAAGAGGCCGAACACGTTATTGAACTGCAAACGCGAACCGGATTTCAGGAACACATGTATCTGGAGCCGCAGGGCATGGTTGCCATTCCTGAAAAAGGTAAAATCATTATTAAAGGTTCGCTGCAATGTCCCTATTACATTAAAAAAGCCCTGGACGAAATTTTTCAGGGTTTAACAGAAATTACGGTTGTGCACGCCACCACGGGGGGGGCCTTTGGTGGCAAAGAAGATTTTCCCTCCCTGCTGGCCGCGCATGCCGCCTTACTGGCCTACAAGTCGGGGCAGCCGGTAGCCATGTTTTACGATCGGGCCGAAGACGTGCAGGTTACCACCAAACGCCATCCTTCGTTAAGCAAGAACAGGGTTTACGTGGACAAAAACGGAAAACTGCTGGGACTGGACATTGAATTCTTCCTGGATAGCGGAGCGTATTGCACGCTTTCGCCGGTTGTGCTGGCCAGGGCAACTTTAACCATCAGCGGCTGTTACTTTATTCCCCATGTACGCATTGTGGCCAAAGCCGTAGCCACCAATACCGTGCCCAGCGGGGCCTTTCGTGGTTTTGGCGGGCCGCAGGCCATCTTCACCATGGAGATGATCATGGAAGAAATTGCCCGCCAGTTAGGCCTACCGCCGCACAAAGTTCGGGAAGTTAATCTGATTGACGAAGGACAGACCACGGCCACCGGTCAGGTCTTAAAATACAGCGTTTCCAACAAGCAAACTTTTTACGACGTGCTGGAACGCAGCGATTACCAGCGTAAGTACGCCCTATTTAAAGAACACAACGCACCAATTTTACAGCGCTTACGCAATGGGCAATTCCCGAAGTCCCGGCCTGACGACGTTTTAAAAGGTATCGGCCTTTCGGTTTTTTTGCATGGCGCAGGCTTTACCGGCGGCGGAGAAAACCGCATTAAAGGTAAAATACGTATCGAAATCGATGAAGATGGCCGTCCCGTCATTTACAGCGCCCAGACCGAAATGGGCCAGGGCCAGCAAACGGCTTTTCGCAAAATTCTGGCCGAAGCGCTGGACATCGATCGTGAGCAGGTGTTGCTGGCTGAAGTAAACACCGATAAGGTGCCGGATTCCGGGCCCACGGTAGCCTCCCGTACCACCATGGTGGTGGGCAGCCTCATCTGGGATATCGGAAAGGAGATGATTCAGACCTTTTTAGCCGCTTTACAAAAGCAATACGGTACGCCTTTCGAATACCGCAGCGGCTATTTTTACAATGGCGATCAAATCATTCCGTTTGCCCGGGTGGCCCGCCAGCATGCCGGCACAATATTCGAAAAGAAATACAAACATCCGCCCTTTATTCAATTCGACGAAGAACACTGGAAAGGCGACGCTTACCCGGTTTACTCCTGGGCAGCCGCCGTGGCCGAGACCGAAGTCGATCCCATTACCTTTAACATCCGTGTAACGCGCTACTACACCACACACGAAATCGGCAAAGCCATCAACTACGATCAGGCTGTGGCCCAGATACAGGGTGGTTCCCTGCAGGGCATTGCCTACGCTGTTTTTGAAAAAATTGACCGCCAGGACGGCCGCCTTAATGTGCATGGCTTTAACGATTACATTATTCCCACAACGGTAGACATGCCTTTAATGGACATCAAAATACTGGAAAATCCCTATCCCTTCGGGCCCATGGGCGCAAAAGGTCTGGGCGAGCTGCCGCTGGTTGGCGCAGCCCCGGCCGTGGTTTCCAGCCTGCGCATGATTTTCGGCCAGCCCATCAACAAAATTCCCGTGATGCCTGAAGACCTGTTCTTATTGGTTCAAAACATGAAAAAGAAGGGAGGCCAACCATGAACGTCTCCTTCAAGGTTAACGGAAAACAAGTTACTCTGGACATTCCTCCCCACAAACGACTGCTCGACGTGCTGCACGATGATTTACGGCTTACCTCGGTTAAAGAAGGCTGCGGCGAGGGCGAATGCGGTGCCTGCACCATTTTGTTCGATGGTAAAAATGTCAATTCCTGCCTGATTCCGGCTTTTCAGGCCGAAGGGCACGAAATCGTAACGCTTGAAGGGCTGCGGGAATGGTCTGGTTTTGCCACCATTGAGCGGGCTTACTTGGAACATGGCGCCGTACAGTGCGCCTTTTGCCTTTCCGGTTTTGTGGTCTCCACGGTGGCCTATTTAAAAAATCAACAAAACCAGCCGGTTAGCGAAGAAGACATCCAGTACGCCCTGGCCGGCAATCTTTGCCGCTGCACCGGCTACACCAAAATCGTAGAGGCGGTTAAGGATTTAGCCGAGCATGAGTCGTTGAAAATGCAATTTGAAGAGGACTGGCCCTATGAAAAATGAAGTAACCGTTATGCGTCCAGAAAACCTGCAGGAATTAGATCAGATCCTTTTGCAGAACCAGGCGCGCTGGACCTTTGTTGCCGGTGGCACCGATCTGCTGGTTCAAAAGCAAAATTGGCTTAAGGCCACCCATATTGTCGACTTGACCAGCGTTGCCGAGCTGCACAATCGGATTGAAGTAAAATCCAAGCGCCTGCGCATCGGCGCAGCCGTACCTTACAGCATCATCACCAATCACCCTTTTATTAAAAAGCACTTCCCGATTCTGGTGGAAGCCTGCAGCCTGATCGGTTCCATTCAAATTCAAAATCGTGGCACCATTGGCGGCAACATTGCCAATGCTTCGCCAGCCGGCGACACCCTGCCCGTGCTGGCCGTTTTAGACGCCGACATTTTACTCGGCCCACAAAAAGACGGACGGTTTGAACGTTTAAAAGTCCATCAGATCATGCAGGGCCCGGGGCAAACCCGCTTAAAGCCCAATCAGTACATCGCTTTCATTGAACTGCCTGTGCCGGAACCAGAGGGCCTGTTCTGGGCCTTCCGCAAAATCGGGCAACGCCAGGCCATTGCCATCAGCAAGCTGAGTTTGGCCGTGCTGGGCTGGATCGAGGACGAAAAAAAAATTCGCGCCATACGCATTGCCAGCGGTAGCGTAACACCGGTGATTACCCGGCACAGCAAAACAGAAAATCTTTTAATGGGCCAGAAATTGAGCGCTGCGCTCATCGAACAGGCTGCCGAAACCATTAAACAGGAGATTAATCCCATTTCGGATGTGCGGTCCACACACACCTATCGCCTGGAGATCACGGCCAATGTGCTGCGGGATGTATTATACGGCGTGCTGAACAAATAAGGCCGATGCAAGGGGGACTTGACGGGCTACCCTTACCGGCTTCAGAGGAATAAGGCGTGCGTGAAAATCCGTTTTTCCACAATTGTCTCAGTGAGGAAGCGGCGACTAAAAATACTCAATGTAACTAATGCGCAGTTCGCGTCCCGAGCCCTGCAAAAGGGAATTGTTCTTAAGAATATTTTTCCACATAAAATCAATTTGCAATTTTTTCTGGAAAGTCCATTTTAAAGCAGCGTTCAAGTAGCCATTGCCTTTGCCAATGCTCTTCCCCGTGTTGTCGTTCATGGCCAGATCGTATTCGGCAAACAGGCTCAGTTCCGAATTAATGCTCTTTTCTAGCCCAATAAAACCGTTCAGGTCTTTGTCCCCATCCTGGCGTTCAAAACTGTAATTGACGCCTCCGTGGAAAGCCAGGGTGCCCAGAAAATTAAAACTTTTGCTGGCCACGGCGTACAGACCTTTGGATTTACCCTCATAGCGCAGGAGTGAATCGATGTAACGACCGAATCCCTGTCCGTCGTAGCCCACGGCAATGGCCGGAAAAGCCAGCGCTTCGTCAATTAAACGGTAGCGAATATTTACAGCCACCTGTGGATTCCAATCCACATTGCCGCTGCCAATCAGATTAGCGCCGCCATAGGAAATACCAAACATCATGCGCTGTGTAATGCCAACGTCCAGATAGCCGAGCATGCCTCCATCGTTGTACATGTACAACACGCCCAAAAAGCTGCCCCGCTCTAAAGTGGCGGCAGATGGACAATCAATGATCGAAATTGATTTTACGGCTTCAATATTCTGGGCTTGCGTCGATATTGAAAATACGACAAGCAACAACACCAATTTAAAAAAGGTTTTGTGATGCATGGTAAATCCATCCTTTATCATTTACAGGAACAAATGAATTATAGGAACATTAAAAATAATTGTCAAGCAATTTCATGGAATTTGCAAGAAAAAAAATTCGTTCCATAGTAATTACTTGACTGTGAGTTCAGAGTAAACTAAATTGTAACTAAAGAACGTAAAGATACAGGGAGAACAATGAAGAACAATTTCACCAGCCGCGTTTCAAAGGTCATTCGTTATTCGAAAGAAGAAGCCATGCGGCTCGGCCACGACTACATTGGCACCGAGCACTTACTGCTGGGCATCATTAAAGAGGGTGAAGGCATTGCAGTAAAAATTCTGCAAAACCTCGGTGTCGATCTGAACAAACTCAAAAAGGCCATCGAAGATGCTACCGCTCCTTCCGGCGGCACTATGACCATTGGTAATTTGCCGCTTTCCAAACGCGCAGAAAAAGCGCTTAAAATGACTTACATTGAAGCCAAAAATTTTAAAAATGATGTGGTGGGCACAGAGCACCTGTTGCTTTCTATTTTAAAAGAAAAAGACAGCCTGGCCGCCCAGATACTGCTCACCTTTAATGTGGATTACACGGCCTGTTACAATGAACTGGAAAACATCCTGGCCGGGAAGCCATCTTCTCCGGTGCCCAAACAGATCCCCAAAAAAGTAAAAACACCGGCTCTGGATCATTTTGGCACCGATCTTACACAGCTTGCCCTGGAAGGCAAACTGGATCCCATCATTGGTCGGGACAAAGAGATCCAACGCGTGGCCCAGATTCTTTCGCGCAGAAAGAAAAATAATCCGGTACTGATCGGCGAGCCGGGCGTTGGTAAAACAGCCATTGCAGAAGGCCTGAGTCTCAGAATTATTCAGAAAAAAGTACCGCGCGTTTTGCACAACAAACGGATTGTGGCTCTGGATATGGGTTCCATTGTGGCCGGTACCAAATACCGCGGACAGTTTGAAGAACGCATGAAAGCCATAATGAACGAACTGGAAAAAGCCGATGACGTCATTTTGTTCATCGACGAGTTGCACACCATCGTCGGTGCAGGCGGCGCCTCCGGTTCGCTGGACGCTTCCAACATGTTCAAGCCCGCTTTAGCGCGCGGTGAATTGCAGTGCATTGGCGCTACAACGCTTGATGAATATCGCATGTACATCGAAAAAGATGGCGCCCTGGAGCGCCGGTTCCAGAAGGTGATGGTCGAACCAACCACGCCGGAAGAGACTCTGGAAATTCTGTACTCCATCAAAGATCGCTACGAAGCGCATCACCACGTAGAATACACGGATGAAGCCATCCAGGCCATCATTTCACTTTGCGAACGGTACATTACCGACAAACACTTTCCGGACAAGGCGATCGATGTTCTGGACGAAGCTGGTTCGCGCGTTCATTTGCAAAATCTGGTCGTTCCCAAGGAGATTTTGGACCTGGAAGCCGAAATCGAACGCATCCGCGTGGAAAAAGAATCGCTGGCCAAAATGCAGGATTTTGAAGGCGCAGCCCGCTTAAGGGACATGGAACGCCACCTGACCGAAAAATTGGATCAGGCGCGCCTGGAATGGGAAGTCTCTGAAGAAAATCGCATTTCACCGGTGACCAAAAAGGACATTGCTGACGTGGTTTCCATGATGACCGGCATCCCAACCGACCGCATTGCCCTGAGCGAATCGGAAAAATTGTTAAAGATGAACGACGAACTGAAAAAGAAAGTTATCGGACAGGATCAGGCGATCGAAACCATCACGCGCGCCATTCGTCGGGCGCGGGCCGGTCTCAAAGACCCCAACCGCCCCATTGGTTCGTTCCTGTTCCTGGGGCCCACCGGCGTTGGGAAAACCTATTTAGCCAAACAACTGGCCGAGTATCTGTTCGAAAACCCCAACACACTAATCCGTGTGGATATGAGTGAGTACATGGAAAAATTTAACGTGTCGCGTCTGATCGGTTCTCCTCCGGGATATGTTGGCTACGAAGAGGGCGGCATTTTAACCGAACAGGTGCGCCGACATCCCTACTCGGTCATTCTGTTTGATGAAATTGAAAAAGCCCATCCCGATATTTTCAACATCCTTTTGCAGGTGCTGGATGATGGCATATTGACCGATTCACTGGGACATCGCGTCGATTTTAAGAACACCATCATTATCATGACCTCCAACGTGGGCGTTAAAGATATTAAAAATCTGAACCGTTTCGGATTTTCCACCGATCAGGAAAGCGACAATTTTGAACAGATTAAGAATAAAATCGAAGGCGAATTAAAACGTGTGTTCAATCCGGAATTTTTGAATCGTCTGGACGATATTGTTTACTTCAAGCAGTTCACGCAAAAAGACGCCCTTAAGATCGTAGACCTGGCTCTGCAGGATCTGGTGAAAAAATTGCGCGAACGGAAAATAGAGTTTCAGCTAACCGAAGGCGCTAAAAAATTTATTGCCGAACACGGATTTGATCCCATGTACGGCGCCCGGCCCTTGCGTCGTGCCATTCAAAAGTACATTGAAGACCCGATTGCCGATGAACTGATTAAAGGAACCTTTAACGATGGCAGCATCATCCAGATTAAGATGAAAAACAAGAACGAACTGGCCTTTACGGAAATCGGTCGTCGTGAGGATGCACCGGAAGATGTAGAACTAAAGGGATGAAGTCCCTTGTAATTCGGTAAACCTTGCTTTGATGGGAGAAAATCCTTACTTTTTAAAAATTCAACATGCCTGAGTGTTTTTCACTTGGGCTTTTTTGTTTATTGCCTTATATTCTGGACGCTTTTTGTTAAACTAAGTGATGAGGTTAGCATGTCGCTCAAATTAGATTACTCGAATGTGGTGGATGTAAATTTAGGCCCGGAACACGGTTTAAAACTATCTGAAATCGAAAGTTTGTTGTCTAAAGGTCAGCAAGTACTAAAAGATTTAAAGCACAAGGCTGAGGCGGAAGAACTCGGTTTCTACCAATTACCCTTCCAGGAAAGCGTATTTGATGAAATTTTGACTTTTGCCACCGCAGCCCGAAAACGCTTTGATTACTATGTGCATTTAGGAATCGGGGGCTCCGCTTTGGGGCCGATTGCCATTCAGACCTCTCTGTTAGATTCCTACTTCAACTTAAACGAACATCCAAAAATGTTCTTCCCCGATAATGTGGATCCGGACTGGATGCATGATTTGTTGGAACACATCAATGTTTCCAAGACCCTGTTTCATGTTGTGTCCAAGTCTGGTGCCACAGCAGAAACCGCGGCTTCTCTCCTCTATTTTATGAAATATCTAAAAGAAGCCCTGAACGATAATTTCTACAAAAATTTAATCTTTACTACGGATCCGGTAGAAGGATTGCTGAACGTTATTGCCAGAGAATATCCCATCAAATGTTTTCGTATTCCGCCCAATGTTGGAGGACGTTTTTCAGTGCTTTCACCTGTTGGGTTGTTATCGGCAGCGCTGACCGGAGTGGATATTAAAGCCATGGCCCGTGGTGCAGCCGAAATGGCCCGCCAATGTGAAACGGACGATCTGTTGCACAACCCGTCCTTTGTTTTTGCAGCCATTCACTATCTTTACCTGAAACGCGGAAAAAACATCAGTGTTATGATGCCCTACAGCAATAAATTGCGCGATCTGGCAGATTGGTATCGTCAGTTGTGGGCAGAGAGTCTGGGCAAACGCTACGATATTCACGGCCACAAAGTTGAAGTGGGTCAGACACCGGTCAAAGCCCTGGGTGCCACTGACCAGCACTCACAGGTACAACTTTACGTGGAGGGCCCCAACGACAAGGTGATTACCTTTCTGGAAGTGGAATCTTTCAAACACAATGAATTATTGCACAATTATTTTCCACAAATTGATGAATTCAACTACTTCGAAGGGAAATCTTTAGGGCAGTTGCTTAACTATGAAAAACAGGCCACGGAACTGGCTTTGACCAACAATCACCGCCCCAATCTGACCATTAAATTTTCGGAAGTGTCTGCGGAGAATGTGGGCGCTTTTTTCTTTTTGTTGGAAGCCGCCACCGCTTTTGCCGGTGGGTTACTGGAAATCAATGCTTTTAACCAGCCGGGCGTGGAACAGGGTAAAGTGGCTACCTACGCTTTGATGGGCCGTAAAGGCTACGAAAAAAAGCACAAGGAAATCCTGCAGCAATTACAGAATAAACAGCGGTTTGAAATTTGAAGGATTTATTTTAAGGGAAAAGGTAAAAAGATTAAAGAAGCTGGTAGGCTTTGCCCGGTTTGGTGGAAGTTGACCCACCCCTTAGTCCCCTCCGGAGGAGGGGAGACTAAAATTCCCCTCCTGGGAGGGGCGAATCCCAAATTCCCCTCCTGGGAGGGGTTGGGTTCCCTACAAGGCAAAAGAAAAAAGATTAAAGAGGATGAGAAGGTAGGTGAGCGGAATCTTCAAAAATATGCGGGCAAATCCTCTCCACCAATGGCGGGAATACAAAACACCCTGATGACGTTTAACAATCTTTTAAAATACATTAAGGAGGAGTATCGTTTTGGCATACGTAAAACCCAATCCCGACAGCGATTACGCATTTATTTTAGGTGTTTCCAGTGGATTTGGCGAGGCAACGGCGCTGGAATTGGCCAGAGAAGGCTTTAACATCATTGGTGTTCACATGGATCGTGGCGAAGCCTTAAACCATGTGGAAGAGCTTAAACGACTGATCAAAGAGAATGGAGTTAAAGCGCTTTTTTTCAACAAAAACGCGGCCTCCGAGAAAAATCGTAAACAGGTCATTGAAGAAATTAAAGCCCACTTTACTGAAGGCGAATCCCAAAAACAAATCAAGGTTATGTTGCATTCCCTGGCCTTTGGTTCGCTTGCTCCTTACATTCATCACGATTTAAAGGAAAGACTGACGCAGAAACAGATGGAAATGACCTTGAATGTCATGGCCCACAGCCTGGTTTACTGGACTCAGGACCTGGTGGAAGAACATCTTTTACGTCAGGGATCAAAAATTTTTGCCATGACCAGTTCGGGTTCGTTGCGCGTCATTCCCTATTATGGCGCGGTTTCTGCCGCCAAGTCGGCGCTGGAATCTCACGTTCGTCAGCTGGCGCTGGAGCTGGCCCCTTACAAGATGACGGTGAATGCCATCCGCGCAGGCGTTACCTTTACTCCGGCCTTGCGTAAAATCCCAGGCCACGAAACCATGATCGATCTGGCTTTAAGCCAGATTCCTTTTAAACGCCTGACCCAGCCTACCGATATTGCTAAATTTATTCTGGCACTGGCCACATCCGATGAATTGTGGGCCACCGGCAATGTGTTCAACGTGGATGGCGGCGAAGTCATCACCGCCTATCACTCGCCCTTTCGTAACAAACGCTGAACGCTTAACAATTCAATTAAGAAACTTTTTGGGTCGGGCAACTCCGGTAGTGCAGGAGATCGCCCGGCCACACTTTTTTTCAAAAAAAGGCCCCCGCCTTTTTTTCTGGTAGGCGTAACTTCAGTCGACCTTTTATTTCTAACATTTTAAAACTCACTGTAAAGGCCAACCTTTGGGCTCTGGCTTTATAGCTGGAAGAATCTCTTAAAGCCCAAATCGCTGCCCTCATGCAGTTCCCCATTACCAGTACCGACAGCCGAATTTTCGTCCGCTCCGCCGAGTACTCTATTGGTTAGAACATCCATCGAGCCATTGGACTTTCGCGCTAAAATGGTTTAAATTAAGCTAAAAAGTCGGTTTTAAAAAAGGTGAAGACCTTGTTGTTCAAAGGCTTGCTGTTTATCTCACTTTTTTCACTTC
Source organism: Caldithrix sp. (assembly GCF_056497305.1). NCBI lineage: Bacteria > Pseudomonadati > Calditrichota > Calditrichia > Calditrichales > Calditrichaceae > Caldithrix > Caldithrix sp. The sequence continues at coordinate 11,245 of NZ_JBSMDE010000043.1, forward strand.
AGTTGCAATTGCATTTGCCCCCTGCCCTGCAAATTGTTACTAATGACACTACTCTGTCGTTTTCTCCCGAATGGATGGCTGGCGTGTTGAGTAATTTAGCGCTTCGCAAACCCAATTACGCCATTGTCGCTTTTTATGTGGACAATCAAAAATGCTTTACCAAAATCCGGATTTCGCAAACAGCTACACGTACACAGGTAATTGAAAACATTTTGCTTTACTACATGCTGCTTGAGAATGAAGACGAACGAAGTTGCGAAACATTGCTCATTTACCCCTACTTTGTGCCTGTAACAGAACAACCCTTTGTGCTGGCTCAATACCGGCCAGGAGGACAATTGATCGTACAGTTTAATCACTGGCAAACCGTGCCCATACCGCCCGAACCGACACAAAAAGAGATTGAAGTTTACAATTACATCCTGACCCGATATTTTCAACAGTTTTCAACTATCGACACCATCCCGGGCGAAATCTTTACTGCTGCCAGTCAGCGTTTTGCTCTTCCCCCAAAAACCATTATCGCCATCTACCGAAAAGTTTTTCTATGGAAAAAACAACCGTGAGCTTCTTCAGCTCAATATTTGCTGAGCAAGAGATCGTCACTATTTAGCCACAATGGGGTTTAAATTGCGTTCGGCAAAAGATCAAATGCTGTGGCGTGCGAAAATCTTAGAGGCGCTGCCCGTTCTTATTTCGGCTCCCGGTAAAAGCCTAACTTTCGTGCTATTGCGTTCTAAAAAGCATCAGAAAATTGAATGCCAACCTTGAATTTTATTGATGCTAATTTGTATCTTTAATCTGTTACATTCTGTTTATGGTAGTGAACTAAAAGGAGCAATCTAATGGAAGTGCTTAACATTGAAAAAATCAACAAACGGTTTGGTGGAGTTCATGCTGTAAAAGACGTTTCATTTACCATTGAAACCGGTAAAATTTACGGTCTTTTAGGACCCAACGGAGCTGGTAAAACAACCACCATTCGCATGATCATGAATATCATTGTTCCGGACTCCGGTAACATTTCGCTTTTCGGACAATCCATGAACGATGCCCTTAAGGCCAAAATCGGTTACCTGCCGGAAGAGCGGGGAGTTTACCCTAAAATGAAAGTTTACGATTTTCTCAAATTTTTAGGTGAACTACACGATAGACCAGCCGCTCTTTTAGAAGAAAAGATCAATTACTGGTTAAAGCGCTTTGAACTGGGTACCATGGGCCAGTTTAAAGTCGAAGAACTTTCCAAAGGGAACCAACAAAAGGTACAACTGATCGGTTCATTCTTGCATGACCCTCAATTACTCATTTTAGATGAACCGTTTTCTGGATTGGACCCGGTCAATGTAAACCTGGTTAAAGAGATTATTCTGGAATTTAAGGAACAGGGCAAGGCCATCATTCTTTCCACACACATGATGGATGCCGCCGAAAAAATTTGCGATCATGTGTATCTGATCAACAAAGGGCAAAAGGTGCTGGATGGAGAGATCAACACCATTCAGCAGCAATATGGGCACAACGCCGTGCAATTGGAATACAAAGGCGATAGCCGTGTTATTGAACAATTGCCCATGGTAGAAAATTTCAATGATTTTGGTAATTTTGTTGAAGTGCAACTAAAGGACGGCCATACGGTAAATGATTTATTGCAAGCCATCCTTCCCCATATTGAAATTTTTCGCGTTCAGGCCAGGCGTTCTTCCCTAAATGAAATTTTTATCAGTCTGGTGAAAGGAGGTGACAACCATGCGTAAGGTATTGACCATCATAAAACGGGAGTACCGGGAAGCGGTTTTTAAAAAGAGTTTTCTTATTTTAACACTGTTAATGCCCCTCATCATGATCGCGATGGCCGTATTGCCAAGCCTTCTTATCATGATGGAAACCAAGAAACAGACACGTGTACACGTCATTGATCATTCAAGGTGGCTTTTTCAGGAATTAAACCGATCTTTGACCGACACATTGAAAAACGGGCAGCCCAAATTCGTTCTGGAGCTGACTGAAACGGCGCCATCCAATTTCGAACAGCTCTTAGAACAACAAAAGAATTTAATTAAAGAAGAGAAAATCGACGTTTTACTGGTCATCCCCGCAGACATCGATTCAATCAGCAAGGCCGAACTGTACGCGCGAAATGTAGGCGATTTTGACATGATTTCCCGCTTCAAAAACACACTTTCCAAACTGGTTTCAAATCATCGCTTGATGGCCTCGGGCCTGGAACCAGAGATCATCAATAAATTAATCAAGCCCATTAAGTTAGAAACCACCAAAGTAATGAAAGGTCGCAAGGAATCCAAAGGCGGCTTTATGAGCGAATATTTTACTACCTTTGTTTTCATCTTCATCATTTATTTTACCATCATACTATACGCCACGGCCATCATGCGTAGCATCATTCAGGAAAAAAATTCGCGTATTATAGAAACCATTCTTTCCGGCACCAATGCCTATCATTTTATGGCCGGGAAAATTTTGGGCCAGGGGGCGGTCGGCATTACGCAATACGCTATTTGGGTTAGCGTTGGCATTGCTCTGTTCTTTGCTTCAGGAAAATTGTTACCCACCAGTTCATTTACCATCAGCCCGACAACTTTCTTTTATTTCATTCTTTTTTACATTTTAGGCTATTTTCTCTTTTCCACCCTGTATGCCGCCATTGGCGCTATGGTTAATTCTGAACAGGAGGCTCAGGGACTGGCTACACCGGTTGTATTTCTGCTGGTCATTCCTCTGGTTATGATTGGCATGATCGTGAAAGACCCCAATTCCACGGTTGTAACCGCTTTTTCGTTGATCCCTTTTTTCTCGCCCATTGTGATGTTTGCCCGGATCAATTTGGCCGGGCCACCGCTGGGACAAATTATTCTTTCCATCGCTTTACTCATACTTACCATTGCCGTTTTAATCTGGGTGGTTGCCAAAATTTTCAGGATTGGTATTCTGATGTACGGGAAACGGCCAACTTTTCCGGAAATTTTGAAATGGATTAAGTATTAACGCTTTTTGTTGAATTGGTTCACGCTTCTCTCTTGCCTCATGTTCAGGGGCAAAGAGAAGCTTTTTTGAAGCTGATGGAGAGCGTTGCAGGTGATCCGTCGTTTCAGAAAAATACCGGTTCAAAAAACGCAACATTCAGGCAATGTTTCCTTTTTCCTTTGAAAGTAACCCACCCCTAACCCATCTCAGGAGGGGAAAAGTAGTTAGTTTCCCCTTAAATAGCTCCTAAATAATCTTTAAAGTGTGTCGATTATCTCAACATAAATTGTAAAACAAATTGAACATTGGCAATGCATCGATTTTTCTTAAAACAGACCCTTTTCTTTTTTTTGATTCTGAACTATTCTGTTTTTAGTCATTCTGTTCGTACGCGCAATTATCCCTACATTCGTTACACCGTAGATACCGGATTACCCCAATCGATTGTATCGGCTTTGATGCAGGATTCATTCGGTTTTTTATGGATTGGTACCAATGAAGGACTGGCCCGCTTTAACGGATCCTTTTTCTACGTCTTTTCTAAAGGGACAGGCTATCCATTTGGTCTAATTACAGGCATTATAGAAAAAAAACCTGGCACCATCTGGATTTCTACCATTGATAATGGAATCTGGGAGTTGAAACAGGAAAAATTTAAAAAAATCAAAATCGATTCTTTAAAATCGAATCACATCAATTTTTTAAGCAAAACGATTGACAATGAAATATTAATCGGGGCCGAACCGGGCGGACTTTATGTACTTAAACACGACTCCTTAATTGTACATATTAACGATACTACCGGGCAATGTGATGGACCTATCATTAGTGCAGCCAAGGATTATCAGGGCCGCTATTGGCTTGGTTCCTTCCAGAACGGGCTGCAGGTCTTTTCTCATTCACAAAAGATCTTACATCTCACTACAAAACAGGGTTTACCTTCTAATGAAATTCGGGCCCTTTTGCCGCTACCCGATGGCACAGTGTGGGTAGGTACACGGTACGGTCTCTTTGTTTATGGGAATCCCGAATTAACTCAAGAATTACAAACCCGATTCCCTGGCACTTTTATTGCCGGGCTCTATTCCAGAAATGGGCGCAATGTGTGGGTAAACCTGGCTTCCAAACCTGGGGGGGTTCTCCACTTTAGAGATGACAGGCTACTCGAAACGCTCCATGCCAACGAAGGATTTTATTCCAAAAGTACTTTGATTACCGAATCCGGAGCCCTGTTTTTAGGCTCCTATCAGGGGCTTGTTGTACATCCTAACAGAAACTTTCAAAATTACGGGAAAGAACGTGGTCTGTTTGACACATATATCCGAGCCATTACCAGAGGCCCCGATGGGAATATTTGGGTTGCTACCAAAAATGAAGGTCTGTATAAATTGGTTAATGATCATTTTATTAAACCTGCGCTCAACGATACTATTTTTGCTGGCAACTCCATTTTCTGTATAAAAACCATCAATCATCATTTATGGATTGGTACAGCCCGCGGGCTCTACGTTTTTGATGGCCAGAACATTCTTTCGACTAACATTAGCCAAATGTTAAAAAACATAGCCATAAGACGAATTGAAAAAATAGACGATCAATTTTTTCTTCTGTCCAATAAAAATATTTTGGTTTATAAAAAAAATAAACTCTCTGATTATTCTTTTAATTTAAATGATCGAAAGCGGTTATCCATCTGGGGGATTGGTAAAGACAGATTGGGACAACTGGTTATCGGGACCAACGGCCAGGGGGCTTTTTTACTCAAAGATAAACAATGGCTGCCCATGACCATTCCAGATTCTGTTAAGCAAATTTTTTCTATCCGCCCCGATGAAGATCAATATCTCTATTTTGCAACTTCGCAGGGTATTTACAAATGGGATGGGAAGACCTTTACTCCGGTTATGGATTTAAAGCGCACCATTTGGGATGTGCTGCCCATTGGTGGTCAAATTTGGGCGCTTACCAGCAATGGTTTGTACCACATCAAAAATGGCCGGGTTAGAATTTACAATCGTAATAATGGTTTTATCAGCACAGAATTTAACATGGGTGCCGTATTTGCATTAAATAAAAACGAATGTTGGTTTGGCGGTGTCGGAGGGCTGGTACATTACCATAAAATGGAAACCTATCCCGATTTTATTCCCAAGTTTTACATAACCAGGCTGACCACCAAAGATTCTTTGTTTACCTATCCTTTTAATTATTCGATTACGTTACCTTTTTCCAACAATTCTCTTCGCTTCTACTTTCAAAAAATAAATTATGGGAATGAACCCTTTTTCAAAATGGCCTATTATTTGAAAGGCTTTGCAAAAGATACGGTTTTTTTAAATGATGAGGAGATAAATTTTGTTGATTATTCCTATTTGCCGGATGGCCATTACACATTCCGGTTATTTTTAATCAATCCCTTTACCAATGAAATCGCAGCCCAACGGTCTGTTTCCTTCACGATTCTGGCTCCCTGGTTCAAATCTCCACTTTTTATTTTTGTAATGATACTGATCAGCATTGGGCTTGTGATGGCCATTGTTCATGCCCGTGAATCTTATTTAAAAAAGCGGAACTTAATTCTTGAACAGCAAATACAGGAGCGTACAGAAGACATTCGTCAGAGCTACAAACTATTAAAAAAAGAGACCGAACAACGTAAAAAGGCGCAAATATCATTAAGAAATGAGCGAAGGCAGCTTGAAATCACGCTTAAGGCTATTGCCGATGGCGTCATCAGGACCGATCTTGAGGGCAAAATTTTACTGATCAATGAAAGAGCGGAAGTGCTATTGGGGATTTCTAAGGAACAAGCTTCTAAATACAATTTGAATGAGATTGTCCAATTAAAAGAAGACGGTACACACGAAATCATTCAACTACCAGACTATGTAAAAAAATGGGAAGATAATCCAGATGCGCCCAGACACTTTACGGCTTTGCTGGAATTGAAGCATGAGCAAAGTCCGCGATTCTTAAATATTAGCTGGTCAAAGATTCGGGAAGAAAATGGAGAAGAATCAGGTTATGTCTGGGTCTTTCGCGACATCAGCGTTGAGCGCCAGTTAGAAGAAGAGATTTTAAAATCACAAAAATTGGAATCGATAGGCCTATTGGCCGGGGGCATTGCTCACGATTTTAATAATATCTTAGCTGGCATTCTTGGTAATACTCAGTTAGCAGAGCTTCACATCTCTGATCCGGAACAACTGCAACGCTATCTTAAAGGAATCGAAGAAGCGACTCTAAGTGCTTCGCGATTGACCAAGCAATTATTAACATTTGCCAAAGGCGGCGAGCCCGTTAAAGAAGTGATCTCCATTAAAGATATCCTGGAAGAAACGGTTGAATTTGCACTGCGCGGTTCCAATGTTTCCGCACACTTCGAAATTGATCCCCAATTGTGGCCCATTGAAGCGGACAAAGGGCAATTGAATCAGGTCATAAACAATCTCGTCATCAATGCTATGCAGGCCATGCCAGGGGGAGGCACTCTATCGTTAAAGGCTCGGAACTGTTCAGGTGAAGAGCTTAAAAAAGTAATACCAGATTTGGAAGGCGAATATTTTATCAGAATCGATATCTCTGATACGGGCATTGGCATCCCAAAGGAAAATCTGGCCAAAATTTTTGATCCTTATTTTACGACCAAACAGCGAGGAAGTGGATTGGGATTGGCTACCACTTACGCCATCGTTAAAAAACATGGGGGTATGATTACCGTTGAATCTGAGTTGGGCAAAGGCACAACTTTCTCCATTTTTCTGCCAGCCAATCCCGACGCCGCAGTCTGTAAGAAAAAAGAGGCGGAAGAAATCCAATCATTTCAGAACAAGCGCATTCTGGTAATGGATGACGAAGAATATATTCTTGAATTAATGGGTAGCTTTTTAGAAATGCTGGGCATAGAAGCCGATTTTGCAAAAGAAGGACAGGAAGCCATAGAAAAGTATCGTGCCCAATTGGAACAGGGAAAACCTTACGATGCGGTCATTATGGATTTGACCATCCGGGGCGGCATGGGAGGCAGGGAGGCTGTGGTTGAAATTTTGAACATTGACCCGAAGGCTAAAGTCATTGTTGCCAGTGGCTACAGTACGGATAGTTCACTGGCCAATTACAAACAACTGGGATTTGTAGGCCGACTGAGTAAACCGTTTACTCTGGAAGAGCTGAATAAGATTCTGGCTGAAGTGTTGAATACCTCCGGCTCCGGCTCAAGCTAAAGCTTGAGTTACAAGTACAACGTAACTCGAACTTTAGTTCGAGTCTTGCTCAAGCTGAAGCTTGAGTTACGGTCACAACGTCAGGATCAAGCTAAAGCCTGAGTTACATTGTATCCAGCACCTCCTCGCCGGTTATGACCATCAGTTTCAATATTTTTTGTTTCTTTAATTCCGGCATGTCAAT
>NZ_JBSMDE010000044.1:0-13654 GCF_056497305.1 Caldithrix sp.
TTATCTCAAGGGCGCACATAGCGGATTTATTAAGTCTTTTCGGACAATTTTTTTATTTATTTAGTGAAGAAAAGAAAGATTCAAGACAACAGCGTTGTAGCAAAAGAAATCGGTAGTAATTAACCAAACAGCCTATGCACTATTCTAATGTTCAACGGTGGCATGGGGGGCTTGTTTACCCTCCCCCCCTCGTTCCCCGATTCCAGAATAAAAGTCTGGAGAAGGGGGAGGTTCGCGGTGTGCAATTTTTTTCAGCAGTGTTGGCGATTTCAGGCACGAGGGTAAGCGTTCTGAATGGAAGGCAAGGATCTATTTTATGAATGATGGCGTTGTTTTGTTGATTGATGTAAACCGTTGAAATGGTTTTTCTTCTGGTGCGATTTTTAAGTTGACTGATTAAGACTTCAACTATTCTACTCTTACACTTTCTTCACCATCCCAAAATACAATGTTTAAAAATGACGGGTTTAATTGATTTTTGTATTTTAAAATGATATATTACACGTATAAAAATAAGGAGATTAAATTGACTCAACTTAAGCAATCACTATTCCAGAACAAAGTCATCTGACACAATGTAATACTTCTAAATTGAAATTAATTATTTTCAATAAACGAGGAAAATCCTCGAAAGGAGGCGCAATGCCTAAACGTTTAACAACCATCCGCCTGGGTGAAATTACCGATAAACAGATTAAGGATTTTACAGACCTGGGCTATACCGTCACGCAATTAATTGCCATGGCGATCGACCGCTTACATCATAAAGAATTGCAGCACGAACAGGACAGCGCTCTTTTTGCTCCAATTTACAACAAGATCTTTCATCTATGTGGAGAACAAGAAAAGGGCGCTATTGAAGTAATACGCCAGAAAAAGATTTATTACTTAACCCCGGTGCACTACAATGAGCTAAAAAATGAGGAGAACTTTTATATAGAGATCGGCCATTTAATCCGGCCGCCCTTTACACGCATTGATTTTGAAACCGTGGCCAAAAAGGGGGAAAATCAAACTCGTAAATTTTGTCGGGCCATGCTGGTGGCTGCTCCAAGTTTTAGCCTTGCCTGATTTGATGCTATCCATGGAAATTCGTTAAATAGTAAGATCACTGTTTTCAAAATGGTCGCTCTGGTTTTGAAATATGCTTAACTCCCTATGAATAAAAGGAATAAACAGTCTAAAAAAATTAGTTAATTCATATTGAAATACATTTTTATTTATTTTTTCGAAATAGTGACGACAATGGATAAGGTTATGGAAAATGGAAAAGGTAATCTTAAAAATGTTCATTAACCGTTCCTCAAAGGGACAACAGGCCATGGTTCAGGAATTGCGCAAAATTTTAAAGGAAGAGTATGAAAAAAATTTTCAATTGGATATATATGATGTCCAGCAGGATGAACAGGAAGCACGCCAGTACGGTATCTTAGCCAGTCCCACAATTATCAGAATCCAGCCTCAACCGGAACGACGTTTTGTCGGTGAAATTAGCTCCAGGGAAGAAGTTATTTCATTACTCAAAAATACCTGAATTTATAATTCTTTAGGTAAGGATGAGTTTTGAAAATTTAGAAAAATCTAAGCGTTTCTAAATGTCCTTGAAAATAGAACAGATATCTGGCCTGTAAATAGTTGGATTAAGTTCAAAGATAAACAAAGTCGATGGGGCTTATGCCTGTTAATTCAGTTCTTTGAAGCTGAACAAAAAAAGAAGTTTGATGTTTGGTTTTTTTCGATGAGGAAAAAACATGGAAAAAACAGCCAGAGTTAAAATATTAATGATTGAAGACGATCCTGATGATGCGCTTCTAATTAAGAATCTTCTAAGCGAGTCAAGAGATCTGCTTTTTGTGATAGAACATTGTTTTAGCTTAGAAAAAGGTTTAGAATGGTTACAGACGAACACTCCGGATGTTATCCTATTGGATTTGAACCTACCAGATAGCAGCGGGCTGGACACTATGCGAGCACTAAGGCCCTATTCCCATGACATTCCTGTTGTTGTAGTGAGCGAGCATACCGATCAATTTTTAGCCATGGAAGCCGTTAAAATTGGCGCACATGACTATCTGGTAAAAGGGATTATTTCTGCGCCGATTTTGCGCCGTGTGTTACTCTATGCCTTAAATCGCCATAATTTACAAACAAGTATGGTAGAAAATAGCCGGCAGTACGAAATCATCATTGAAAATAATATTTTTGGTATTCTTATTGTTGACAGCCAGGGAATGATTCAATTTGGCAACAAAAAAGCGGCTGAGCTATTAGGAAAAGAACCGGAAGACCTGATGAAACAGGAGTTCGGTATTCCGCTGGCCCAAAATAAACCGCTCCATTTACAGGTTGCTGATGCGACGATCGAACTCCGTTCCCGGCCCATTGTCTGGCAAAAGCAACAAGCCTACTTCGTTTCGATGTACGATTTGACCGAGCGTTTACAGAGCGAACAAAAGTTTCAGGAATTAAGCCGTATTTACCGAATGCTCATGAAAGCCAATGAAGCTTTATTCCAGATGGAAGATGAAACATCTCTGCTCAACGAAATTTGTAGAATTGTGGTTGAAGAAGGGGGATATCATTTTGCCTGGGTTGGCTATGCTGTACATAACCGAAGCAAAACGGTGCGCCCTGTGGCCCACTTTGGCCAGGGAGCTGGTTATTTAAAAGGAATTAAGGTTTCCTGGGGCAAAAACAAATTTGGGCAGGGGCCTACCGGCCGTGCCATACGCAACGGTCGACCGGTTATTGTTCAAAACTGGCAAAAAGATCCCATTGTAAAACCCTGGCGTGAGCAGGGTAAAAAATTTGATTTCAAGGCGTCCATTGCTCTGCCCCTGATCTATGAAAAAGAAATCATCGGAACGTTGAATATTTATTCTGAAAACCAAAATTGTTTTAATCCTCAAGAAACAGAGCTCCTGACCAGGCTGGCTAGTAATTTAAGTTTTGGCATTCAAAATTTACGATTAAAAAAAATTAAAGAAAAAAACGAACAGGCTTTGGCTGAAAGTTATCGACGTTTTTACCATCTGTTTAACAGTGTGCCAGTCGCATTTTTTATTTTCTCCAGAGACAAGAAAATCTTTGACGCAAATTCCTTTTGTCTGCAAATGACTGAGTGTGAAAGCGTGGAAGATTTAAAAGAATTTGTTTTTAAACGTCCGGGAATGAGTAAAGAAGCCAATAAAATCATAAAATTATTGGAAACGCAGGACCAGGTGCACGATATTGAGACCCAGTGGCGAACAAAAGCGGGTAATCTGATTTGGGTCAAAGAGAGTTTACGCACGGTGCGCGACGATGAAGGAAATATTTTGTATTATGAAGGAGTGGCCGAAAACATAACTGCTCGAAAAGAAGCCGAATTAGCTTTAAAGGCCAGCGAACAAAAATATCGGCGAATTGTCGATCTGGCGCAAGAAGGCATATGGATGTTAGATGCGCGGGCCAGAACAACCTTCGTCAATCAGAAGATGGCTGATATGTTAGGTTATGATGTGCAGGAGCTGATGGGCAAAAATTACTTTAATTTCGTTTCACCAAAAGCAAAAAAAGAAGCGATTAATCATTGGCATAAACAACTGCAGGGCGAAGTTGCTCAGCATGAACTTTGTTTTCTGAAAAAAGATGGAACAGAGATATGGGGCCTCATTTCTTCGTCGCCTATCCTGGAGGATACCTTTCAAGGCGTTCTGAAAATGGTGGTAGATATTACCGAAAAAAAAGTAATGGATCAGAAATTGGCTGAAACCAATCAACAATTATTGAATTTGTTAGAATCCAGTTCGGCGGTAATTTATTCGGCCCGCTGGCAAGATGGTCAAATCATCCCCGTACAGCTAACCTCCAATGTTAAAAACGTATTGGGCTATGATCCGGAAGAATTGAGCGATCATCCAGATTGCTGGCTGGCCCTAATGCATCCGGAAGATAAAGAAAATATGGTACAGGCCCTTAAAAAGATAGGCCAACCAGGTAAGTACAGCTTTGAATACCGTGTGAAAAGTAGAGGCGGAACTTACGTGTGGATTTATGATGAGATGAAGGTTTCCCCAAACTGGCAGGAAAAGGCATCGATCATTAACGGCATGTGGATCGATATTACGGAAAAGAAAAAATTAGAAAGCCAATTTTTGCGCGCCCAGCGCATGGAAAGCCTGGGGGCCCTGGCCGGCGGTATTGCGCACGATTTAAACAATATCTTAACGCCCGTCCTGCTGGCCGCAGAAGTTTTACGAATGCGGGATAAAAATCCGGCTAATGAAAAAGTAATCCAGATGATTGAAAGTAGCGCACATCGGGGGAAAGAATTAATTCAACAAATTCTTTCCTTTGCCCGCGGCGAAGAAGGAGAACGCAAACCGGTTCAGGTGCGCCATATTATCTCAGAAGTCGGTAAGATTATAGAAGAAACCTTTCCTAAATCAGTCCACCTGGAAATTTCGGTGGCCAAGGATTTATGGCCGGTTTTGGCCGATGCCACACAAATTAATCAGGTGCTCATGAACCTATGCGTTAATGCACGCGACGCCATGCCCGAAGGCGGAAAACTGGAGATCAGGGCAGAAAACGTCGTCTTCGACGAGCATTATTCCCTAATGCACAAAACTGCCCAACCAGGGGATTATATTCGAATTAGTGTAAGCGACACTGGACAAGGCATTCCTGAAAAGTTAATCAATAAAATATTCGACCCTTTTTTCACCACAAAAGAAGTCGGTCGGGGAACGGGCCTGGGCCTTTCCACTGTGCATACCATCATCCAACACCATAATGGTTATTTAAATGTTTATTCAGAACCGGGGAATGGCACCACATTTAATATCTATTTGCCGGCCAACAAAGTCGCAGAAGTAAAAAAGTACCAGGTAATCGAAGAAGATCTGAAAGGCCAGGGGCAGACCATACTGGTCATTGACGATGAAACAGCAATTCGCGAAATTATTTCCAATACCTTAAAGGAAAATGGTTATCAGGTGTTGATGGCCAGCGATGGTGCGCAGGGCGTGGCTATCTTTGCCCGTCAAAAAGAATCAATCGACCTGGTGTTGACCGATATCTCCATGCCTTACATGGACGGCGTATCAGCTATTCGTTCCATATTAAAAATTAATCCACAGGTGCAGATTGTAGCCATGAGCGGACGTGAAAAGGAGATAACGATTGATGGTAGTACAAAAATTAAGCTTTTAAACAAACCCTTTACATCGCAAAAGTTGTTAAAAACAATAAATGAAATATTAGTAACTGATAGAGCTTAAAATAGAAAACAAAGAAAGGGAAGCATCGGCCCCTTTGATGGCTCATGGCTTTAAATGTAAGTAATCATTTAATATTGAGTTATAAAAGAGGACTTTCTGGCAAAAAGAGGACCTGCACCATAAAATAATTGCTCAAACCAAAATCCAAAAAAGATTTTAATCGTTTTCGAATGGGAGAGATCATGGCGCCTAAAGCAATCAGCGTGTTGTTAATTGAAGATGATCAGGAAGATATTCTTCTTATTACAGATATGTTACAAAACGCGCAGAATAATTTTAAAGTATCCATCTGTTCTCATTTGCAGGAAGCAAAAAAGGCTCTTAAAGAGAACAATTACGATGTTATTTTGGTAGACCTGAATTTACCCGATAGCCAGGGATTTGAGACCATACAGTCAATACAAAAAGTTGCTCCAAAAATCCCCCAAATTGTGGTTAGTGTAGTGGATGATCCTGATTTAACGGCTCAGATATTGAGCACTGGCGCGCAGGATTATTTACCTAAGCAATTAATACCCGCCAATTTTATCGAGCGCATTATCATCCATGCTCTGGAGCGGCATAGGCTTTTTAAAACAATTGAAATGAGCGAAAAGTTAAACAACAAAATATTAGAAGAGATAACAGACGGCGTTTTGCTAATTAATGAAAACAACGAGATTCTATTTAAAAATCGATCGGCTCAATTCTTTTTAGAAAGAGGCTTGACCAGAACCAGAGCCTGGACACTCGCAACGCAAGAATTTCAATCCGGAATTAATGAGATTACCCTGGAAAGCCAGGATGGTACAATCTTTTATTTACAGGTTCGCAAAGTTCATTTGCAATGGCAGGGCAAACGGGCCCTCCTATTTACTATTAGCAACTTAACAGAAAGAAAAATATTTGAAGAAGCTCTAAACAGAAAAGAATCGATTCTGAAAGAAATCAGTCAAATTGCAAGGTTATTGTTACGTTCGCGGAACTGTCAAAAATATATGACAGTGATCCTGAACAAATTGGGTAAAGTGGCACGCGTCGATCGTGTTTTTCTATTTCAGAATTACCAGGATGACAATCAGGATTGGGTTGTCAGTAAAAAATATGAATGGATTACTCAGGAAATAAAAAACCAGGTAATTCGAACTGAGTTTCAGAATATTCCATTAAAAGAGTCGGGTTTCAAACGCTGGATAAAAGAGTTGGGCAGTGGCCGGCAAATCTGGGGTGAAGTTAAAGAGTTTCCGGAATCAGAAAAAAAAGTACTCGATGAACAAAAAATCAAATCGATGCTTGTTGTGCCTATTTTTGTTGATGAACGTTGGTGGGGGTTTTTATGTTTCGATTCTATTCGTCAATCAAGAAACTGGTCAGCCAGCGAACGGGAAGCCCTTCAATTGGGGGCCGATATTATCGGCGCCGCGGTTCAGAGACAGCGCAACGATGAAACGATGTTGAAAAATGCCGGAAAATTTCAGCGTTTTATCGATGTGGCTACTCTGGGTATTCTATTAATCAAACAGGAACGCATTATTTTTGCCAATTCAACAATGGTAAAAATCATGAAAATGACTTCTGAAGCCGAACTGGTTGGTAAAGCCTTTATGGAATTTATTCATCCGGTAGACCAGCCTGAAGTAGAAAAAAATATTAGAAAACTGTTTAAAACGGCCGGTAAGTCTCAGGAATTTGATTTCCGTCTTCTGCGCCCTGACCAGACGGTGGCCATGGTCGAAGGGCTGGCCTCTTTTATGGAAGAGGAAAGAGAGACTTTTCTTGTTTTTATCAAAGATATCAGCGATCGGAGAAAAGTTGAACTGGAGCTAAAGAAGACCTTCCATATATTGGATCGATTGCTACAAACAAATACCACGGTTCTGTTTAGCGGCCCGCTGATAGACGAATTTGCACCGGATTATGTCAGTCACAATATCAAAGGCTTAACCGGCTATGAGGCGCGGGAATTCATTGAAAATCCTCAGATTTTTTATGAAGCGCTGCATCCGGAGGATCGGGCAAAAGTCTTGAAATCGATGGCCCAACTTAAAAAAACAGGCAGCTTTTCAGTAGAGTATCGATTTAAACACAAAAAAGGGCACTTTATCTGGATTTATGATGAACGTACGGTGGTAAAACGCGCAGATGCCCAGCCGGAAATAAATGGTTTTTGGTTGGATATCAGTTTAAAGAAAAAATTAGAACAACAATATTCGCGCGCTCAGCGTCTAGAAAGTCTGGGCACCCTGGCCGGGGGCATTGCCCATGATTTGAACAATGTCTTAACCCCCATTTTGATGGGGACCGAACTCCTTAAACATATCGTTAAAGATGAGAAAGCCAGGAAGTCGTTGGAACTAATGGAAACCAGCGCGCAACGCGGAGCCTCGTTAATCAAACAGGTTCTGTCTTTTGCGCGGGGTACGGAGGGTGAGCGCACCGTTGTCCAAATTCGTTACGTCCTTTCCGAAGTATTGAAAATGGTAGAGAAGACCTTCCCTCGGCACATCCAATTACAGGTTGATGTAGCAGCCGATTTATGGCCGGTCATGGCGGATACCTCCCAGCTCCATCAGGTGATTATGAATCTATTGGTCAATGCCCGCGATGCCATGCCCGAGGGCGGTAATTTGCGCATTTCCGCTGAAAATTTAATGCTGGATGAACAATACGCCCAATCTATGCGCAATGCTCAGGAAGGGCCTTATGTGATGGTTACGATAAGTGACAGCGGTACGGGAATCCCTGAAGATCAGATCGATAAAATTTTTGATCCCTTCTTTACAACCAAAGAGGTGGGCAAAGGAACAGGTATGGGACTGGCCACCGTTCATCGTATTGTTGATGAACATGGTGGATTCATCAATGTGTACAGCGATCGCGGAAAAGGCACAACCTTTAAAATCTATTTTCCCGCGCTGAGGGCCGAAAAAGCAGAACCCAGGATTGAACAAGAAGCAGTTCCATTGGGGAATGGACAGTGTATCCTGCTCATCGAAGATGAAGTTTCGGTTCGTGAAATTACGCAAAAAACCCTTGAAAGCAATGGATATAACGTACTGGCCGCAGCCGATGGACCTGAAGGGATCGCCCTATTTGCCGAAAATCTAAATACGGTTGAAATAATCATTACCGATATGTCCATGCCCTTAATGGATGGACCGTCCGTTATTCGCGCCTTACGAAGAATTGATGAAAATGTGAAGATCATGGCTATTAGCGGGCACGACGATGACATTGGAAATCTACGCCCTCTGAACGTGCCTTTTGTACATAAACCGTTTACAGCCGCTGAGTTATTAAAAAGTGTGTATCAGCTTTTAATGCAGGGCGAACCGCATTAATTGATGTTAATAAAATATGGAACAGCGTTAAAAATATTCGTACTGGCTTAATAAATCACGGAAATATGAAAAATCATATTGCAGTTAATAAATACACGGAACATTACGAAAGAAAACTCTTTCGTACCCTGACAGAATAAAGATGCTAAGCCGGAGTGAATTCACAAGGGGAAAAACGATTTCGTTTTTGGAGCATGATGTGATAAAAAATGAAGAACAATTTCCGAAAGATGTGCTGGAGTTTTTATTTAAAGACTTTTCGATCGCATTTTATATGATCAAGCCTGATGAACAATACGGTTATCGCTTCATATCTATGGCAAAGAGCGTTGAGCGGTTATTGGGTTACAGCCCTTCGCATTTTATTGGCAATCCCGAATTCTGGTTTACGATTATTCATGAAGAAGACCGTCCGTTTTTGGTAAAAGAGGGCCAACGACATCTGGAAAACAAGCACCAAAAATTAACATACCGAATGAAGAATAAAGCCGGAAAGTATCTTTGGTTCAGAGATGAATTGCATCCTGTTTTAAAAGATGGAAAACTGGACTATTTTGTGGGATTGCTGATCAATGTAAGCGATGAAAAATCATTTGAAGCGTTGTCTAAAGAAACCATGATCCGCTTTCAGACTTTAATTGCAGCCAGCGGGCAGATCATCTGGAGCACGGATGCCAGAGGCCAGGTGGTGGAAGATATCCCGGGCTGGCGCGCCTTTACCGGACAGACTTTTGAACAGGCCAGGGGGGAAGGCTGGCTCTCCAGTATTCATCCGGATGATTATCCCCATGTGCATGAGGGCTGGAAGGAAGCGCTGACTGCCAGAACCATTTACAGAGGAAAATTTAGAATTAAACGATATGATGGTCAGTTCAGGTGGTTTATTGTGCGGGCCGTGCCCCTTCTAAACGAGCGAAAGGAAGTGAACCGCTGGATTGGGGCGTGTGCCGATATCACGGAACAGGTGGAACGCGAGGAACTGTTAAAAAACTATGCCGAGCGTCTGGAACAGAGCAATCGCGATTTAGAAGAATTTGCTTATATTGCTTCGCACGATTTACAGGAGCCGGCGCGTAAAATATTGGCTTTTGGCGGCCGACTTTTGGAACGATACAGAAATCAATTCGATGAACGCGGTTTAGACTTTCTGGAACGTATGATGAATGCCAGTAAACGAATGCAAAATCTAATTAACAGTCTGCTAGCCCTCTCTAGAGTGGAAACCAGAGGTAAGCCTTTTGAACCTGTTGACCTGAACAAAGTGCTTGAAGATGTGATCTTTGATATTGATTTAAAAATTAAGCGTGTGGGCGCCCGCATTAAAACCGAAAATTTACCTGTAATTGAAGCCGATGAAACGCAGATGTACCAGCTATTCGAAAATCTCATCAGAAACGCCTTAAAATTTCACCGTACAGAAGTAATACCAGAAGTTAAAGTGTTTCAATTACCGGAAAAATCAAATAAACGTAAGGTTACTATTGTTGTAGAGGATAACGGAATTGGGATTGATTCTAAGTACGCCGACCGGATTTTTAAGCCATTTCAAAGATTACACACGCGGGATGAATATGAAGGCT
The DNA here is from genome assembly GCF_056497305.1 of Caldithrix sp. Classification (NCBI taxonomy): domain Bacteria; kingdom Pseudomonadati; phylum Calditrichota; class Calditrichia; order Calditrichales; family Calditrichaceae; genus Caldithrix; species Caldithrix sp. Next base: position 10,165 of record NZ_JBSMDE010000044.1, read on the forward strand.
CAGGCATGGGTCTGGCTATTTGCCGACGCATTATTGAACGCCACCATGGTAAAATTTATTTTGAAAGCGAATTAAATAAAGGAACAAAATTTTTTGTGGAATTGCCAGTTGAACAAAGAAAGGAGTTAATTTGAAATGAAGAGAAGGGGCAAGCCCATTACCATTCTCATGGCTGAAGATGACCAAGACGACCAATTACTGGTGCGTGATTCTTTTAACGAATGCCATTTGATGAATGAGCTCCTGTTTGTTGAAGATGGGCAACAACTTATCGACTATTTAAAACGTCGTCCGCCGTTTGACGATGAAGAAAAAGCGCCTATTCCGGATATTATTTTACTGGATTTGAATATGCCCCGTAAAGACGGGCGCGAAGCGCTGGAAGAAATCAAACAAGACCCGGATGTCAATCACATACCGGTCATCGTGTTAACCACTTCAAAAGCCGAGGAAGATATTTTAAAAACCTATAAATTGGGGGTGGCCGGATTTATTGCGAAACCCGTAACCTTCGAAGGCCTTGTAGAGGTGGTTAAAAGCATTGCCAATTATTGGTTTCAGATCGTTCAGCTTCCTTCTAAAACAACATAGCTTGTGTAATCGGTCTGTCACTTTAAAAATTGAAAAAACAAAGCTTGAGTCTTTTTGATCTTTTGTGGGGGTTCCTGTACCGTGCAATGTGCGTTATCTCCTGGTCTATTGAATTACATTGATTCTGATTCTAAATTACATTCCTTTAGCAACAAAGGATAAAAATGTACCGATCGCTTCGTGAATGTCTGATTGATCTTGAAAAGCACGGTCACCTTATTCGTGTCTGGGAAGAAGTGGACCCTCATCTTGAAATGGCTGCCATTCATCGTCGCGTTTTTGCCGTTGGCGGCCCGGCTCTGCTGTTTGAACGCGTGAAAGGCAGCCCCTTCCCGGCTGTTTCCAACCTGTTTGGCACCCTGGAACGGGCGCGCTTTATCTTTCGTAAAACTCTGCCAACTACCAGAATGATAATGCAGATGGCTGCGCACCCGGAGAACGCTTTAAAAAATCCCCTACAAACTATTAAATTACTACCCTCTGCCGTAAATCTTTTCCCGCAGAGGGTTCGTTTTGCACCAGTGGCCAAAAAACGCACACAAATCAGCCGGTTACCACAAATTCAAAATTGGCCAAAAGACGGCGGGGCCTTTTTAACCCTGCCTCAGGTTTTGACCCTTGATCCGGCGTCTTCATCCCTGTTAAAAAGCAATCTGGGTATGTACCGCGTGCAGATTTCCGGCAATCAATACCAGCCCGATGCCCAGGTGGGCCTGCATTATCAGATTCATCGCGGCATTGGCGTGCACCATGCCCGTGCCCTGCAGCGCGGCCAAAAGCTAAAGGTCAGCATCTTTTTGGGCGGCCCGCCGGCGCACACTCTGGCAGCGGTGATGCCTCTGCCCGAAGGCTTAAGCGAATTGTCTTTTGCCGGCCTGTTGGCCGGACGTCGTTTCCGCTACTTTAATTACAAAGGCTGGATCGTTTCGGCTGAGGCCGATTTTGCCATTCTGGGCACTCTTGAAGAGCAATTGTTGCCGGAAGGCCCCTTTGGCGACCATTTAGGGTACTACAGTTTAGCCCATCCCTTTCCTGTGTTGCGCGTGCAGGAGGTGCTTCACCGTCCCGGGGCGATCTTCCCTTTTACGGTGGTCGGCCGACCGCCGCAGGAAGACACCATCTTTGGTAAGCTTATTCATGAAATTACGGCTCCCATGATTCCAAGGAGTTTACCGGGCGTAAAGGCCGTTCATGCTGTGGACGAAGCCGGGGTTCATCCCTTACTGCTGGCCATTGGCAGTGAGCGTTATGTACCGTACGAAAAAAGACAGCCGATGGAATTGCTTACACAGGCCCAGGCTATTTTAGGCTTTGGACAGCTCTCCCTTGCCAAATATTTACTCATTGTGGCCGAAGAAGACGATCCGCAACTCAACATCAACGACATTCCGGGCTTTTTCAGACACTGGTTGTCGCGAATCGATTGGCAGCGCGATGTGCATTTTCTCACCGAAACCACCATCGATACCCTGGATTACAGCGGAACCAAACTCAATTTTGGCTCTAAAGTGATCATGGCCGCTGCCGGCAAAATCCGAAGGGAATTGGCATATTGGCTTGCTGAGGATTTGAAACTACCTTCTGAGTTTAAAAATGTAAAACGGATCATGCCCGGCGTTTTGGCTTTGGAGGGAAAGCCCTTTGTGTCGTACAAAGAAGCGCAAAAAGAGTTGCGCACCCTGGAGCAGAGCCTGCCGCTTTCTCTGGTCAATTCCTTTCCTTTGCTGGTGCTGGTGGATGACAGCGAGTTCGTCAGCGCCAGCCTGGCTAATTTTTTGTGGGCCACCTTTACGCGCTCCAATCCTTCTCACGATATTTACGGGGTAGGGGCATTTATTGAACACAAACACTGGGGCTGTAAGGGCAGTTTAATCATCGATGCTCGAATCAAGCCACACCATGCCCCGCTTTTAAAGGAGGATGCGCAGGTAGAAAAACGCGTGGAAGAACTGGCCGGGCCGGGCCACAGTCTGCATGGGCTGTTTTGATCAGGGAGAATCGCTAAAGGCTGGAATAACAGGTAGCACGTGTTCTTAGCGCTTAGGCACAATTTCCCCATCGCAAAATAATTGGTAATTCGTAATTTTTAATTAAAATTGCTTTTTCGTGAACTTTGCGGTTTTTTAAAAGGTTGCGGCTGTGCTGCCTTAGATTTGGATTCAAACAAATGTCGGCGGGATAGCAATTTAAGGAATGTTTAAAACAAACACCGATGAAATTGAGAAGTGTAAACCGTTGAAACGGTTTCCTATTTCGTCCTTACAGGACGATCCATGTTTTTTGTGTTTTTGCTTTAACCACCGCTGACGCGGTGGGCTACAAACATTTCGTCCCCACGGGACTTTAACGTGGGATGCTGAAACATGCACCTATTCGGCTGTGTTAGGCCTGCGTGCTTACGTATTTTTTGGGAATACTTCCTTTGTAAGATATTGCCCCTTAGCGTGAGAAAATTTTTGAGCTGCCTAATTACAGGGAAATCCCAAACGTTTGAGTAGATGATCGTTTAAAAATCAAAATTTACAAAGCAACGATTAAAACTCCCCCTTCCTTTTTTTAAAAATAAAAACCCACCTTAAATGCTTAGCCCTTACAAAGTCGCGGACTGAAGCTCGAGTTACATTGCTCTTTTGAATGGTATGCCAAAGTAAGGGATTCTCAGAATGACATGCCGGCACGGTTCCTCACCGCCTGGGCATAAGTTGCCCCTTCGCAAATTAATTCGTCATTCGTAATTTTTAATTTTTAATTTAAAAATACTTCCCTGTGCTCTCTGTGGTTGTTTAAATCCCCAAGGAAGGTTTTTGGTTGCGGCTGTGCTGCCTTAGAATACTTCCTTCAAAAGATCTAATCCCGCCACAGCGGGATGCGAAAATTTTAATGCTGTTTTAGGGAGGAC
>NZ_JBSMDE010000045.1:0-4068 GCF_056497305.1 Caldithrix sp.
GGAATTGATGAAGAAGGATGTGGAAAAGATCAACGTCTTTCCCAATCCCTATTACGCAGCCAGCCCTCTGGAGCCGGATCGATTTACGCACTTTGTGACCTTTAACCATCTGCCGCCACATGCAGTGATTCGCATTTTTACTCTGGGCGGCGCTCTGGTGCGCAAATTGGAGAAGAACGATCCTACGCAGTTTTATCGCTGGGATTTACTCAATGAAAAAGGCTGGCGTGTGGCCAGCGGGCTGTACATTATTCATATTGACATGCCGGAATTAAAGAAGCAAAAGATATTGAAACTGATGGTTGTAACCGGCGAGGAGGTGCTGGATACAATGTAACTCAAGCTTTAGCTTGAGCCTTGAAAACTTGATTTAGAATTTTTAAATTTTAAAAGCAATGGATTTTCACGTGAGGGCCTTCCAATGAAACCGTTCCGTTTATTAATAATCCCGGTTATTCTATTTTTGTGTTTTCCCCCATTAGTCAGGTCACAAAAATTAAGCAAAAACGTTCAAACTTCAACCTGGAAGCAAACCTTGCTCGATGTCGGAAACTGGCGCTATTATATGACCGCTGGAGAAAAAGGTATCTATGCTCCGGCCTCAGGGGCTTTGGGTTATTATCCAATCGATGGTACGAATGTCATCTACAAAGATGGCCTACTATGGGCGGGATGGTTAAAAGACCCAAACACCGGAAATCGGATTGAGTATCTGCCGTTAAGAGCCGGGGGCATTTTCTTTCGCACGTCAATCCAACCCGGTTGGATTAATGAGGATGGCAGAGCGGCCCAATTTGAGAATTCGCAGACCTGGCTTTATCGTTTTACGAATACGAATAAGGTTGTGGGGACAGATTTTTTTAAATACGATGCCTCTTATCTCCTGCAAATCCCTGTAGATCAGATTACAGATGAAGATGTGGCGAAGATTTCAGATATCGAAGGGAAGGATGCCATGAACTGGCCGGTACAGCTGGGCGCTCCCTTTATCGATGTGGATGGAGATGGATATTACGCTTTTGGAATTGATCAACCCGGCTTTGCTCGAAGCGATCAAATCATCTGGGGCGTATTCAATGATCTTGATACCGCAACCGTTGAATTCGCTACAGGCAGCTGTCCTATTGGATTAGAAATTAAAATCACTGCCTGGACGTATGCGGGCCAATTTAGTCCGGGTAGTCAGGTCATATTTAAACGATATCAATTGATTAATAAATCGGATTATTTGTTGGATTCGCTCTTCATTGGCATCTGGCTGGATGCAGATATTGGCAATTACAGCGATGATCTGGCTGGATGTGATTCTACCCGAGATTTTTTTTACGCTTACAATGGCAACTGGACGGATGAAAAGAGCAGTGCGCTCGGGCTGGCTCCTCCGGCGGTTGGCCTTAAAGTTTTACAAGGTCCAATCGTTTATACAGGAAATTTACAGGATACAGCTCTTTTCCATAAGCAATGGAAAACGGGCTATAAAAACTTAGGGCTTTATGCTTTTAATTCCATGGCCATTCCATTTATTGACATTAATCCTCCAGGCGGTAGCTACCTGACCACTCTTTCGATTTATAATATCTTAAGGGGCTACAAACCAGGATATGATATCCATCATCCGGAGCCCTTTGTTGTTGGTTATGGAAGTAATAAGGGCCGGGTAACCCGTTTTCCGCTACATGGTAATCCACTGACCGGAAGCGGCGATCTGGACGGAAAAGGAGATAATCCAAAACCAGGCGACCGTAGAATAGCAGGCAGCTTTGGGCCCTTAACCATGCCCCCCGGTGAAGAACAGGAGATTATCTTTGCCATTATCGGAGGTCAGGGCAGTAACCGCTTATTATCATTAGCTGAAGTAGAGAAGTTGTTGCCCTTTATTGAACTGTTTTACAAGGCAGCATTTAAAGACATCCCACGAGCTCCTGAAACACCAGAGGCAAAAGCCACACCGTTAGGGGAAAAAATCGTTTTGAATTGGGGCATAGATGAAAAAAGAGTTGAACAAATTGAAAAAGAGGCACATGCCGGATATCACTTTGAAGGCTACAATGTGTATCAGTTACGCCTCGAATATAGTCAGGAAGGATCTAATATTGGTACTGTGAAAAAAATTGAAAAAAAGAAAATTGCAACTTTTGATGTAATAAATGGTGTTACCAGGATTGAATCGCGTTATTATGATCCACACGTTGAAGGCAGTGTGTTTGGTACGGTACAGAAGGGCAGAGATTCGGGCATAAAAAGACACTTAGTTGTCGACTGGGATTACATCAATGATTGCCCGCTCTACAGGGGAACAACCTATTATTATCAGATTACAGCATACAACTACAACCCGGACATAGCCGAGTACAGTACATTTGAGTCCGAAGGAAAGATTTTGCAAGTCGTTTTACAGAATACAAAACCTGGAAGCCGATACCTTGCGGCCGTTGAAGATACGATCCCTTATCAAAAGATTGGCTCCAGTGATGTTCGTTGTACTGTAACGGTCGTTGATCCCACTGAGCTCACCAGTCATGATTATGAGATTCGTTTTCAGTTTGATCGGGATACAACTTCGGCAACTTATGGCGAACTGCTCTGGGATCTTTGGGATTTGACATTAAATGCAGAAATTTTAAGTAAACAAAAAGTATTTACGCAGGAAGAATTTGAGCACAACGACGGTGTGTCTGCGGATGGATTGCAAATTAAAATTGCAGTTCCCCCTAAAAATCGCCTTAAACAAATTTATCAATATGCGGATTCTTACGGTCCCATTGAAAGGGAGACGCAATTTATTGGTACTGATGACCTTTATGAAAATGTCTGGCATAGTTTGACTTCGCCGCGTGATCCTTATCGCTTTTATTTAAGTTCTGGCCTTGGAGAGGAATGGTTAACCTTGAACTTATTACCAATTTTTAGGAATCATGATTTTGAAATGCGTTTTACTGAGGATGGGAGCCTGTTTTACTGGTATTATGATTCTATTCAGGCGACCGGTCATGTGCCTTTCGAATTCTGGGATGTGGGCCCAGGTACGTATCAGGATTCTACCGATGATGTGCGTTTAATAGCTTTGGGTTATTCCGATGGCCATACGCCTGGAATCTTTGATTATGGCCAGCCCGATCCTACTTTTGGTTTCCCGGCTACTGACTGGATTTATGTGCGCTATCCCTTAAATGCAGATGGGAGTTATGAAGCTTTTGTTCAGGATGTGCTCAGCGGTGCTCCAACACTCAAGTGGTTCGAAAATAGCGCTCCGGTGTTTGACGCGTTAACCATTTGTGATTTTGGCCCCTCCGAACAATTACCCCTGACCAATGTGGTTTTTCGCTTTATTACTCCAAAATATCCGGATGAAAATTTTAAGATTATGTTCACGGCACCAGGCAAAATTGAAAACGATCCGGAATTGATGAAGAAGGATGTGGAAAAGATCAACGTCTTTCCCAATCCCTATTACGCAGCCAGCCCTCTGGAGCCGGATCGATTTACGCACTTTGTGACCTTTAACCATTTGCCGCCACACGCAGTGATTCGTATTTTTACTCTGGGCGGCGCTCTGGTGCGCAAATTGGAAAAGAACGATCCTTCCCAGTTCTATCGCTGGGATTTACTCAATGAAAAAGGCTGGCGTGTGGCCAGCGGGCTGTACATTATTCACATTGACATGCCGGAATTAAAGAAACAAAAAATATTGAAACTGATGGTCATAACCGGCGAGGAGGTGCTGGAAACATTGTAACTCAAGCTTTAGCCTGGCGCTGTGGTCGTAACTCAAGCTTTAGCTTGATACGTTGTCATTGCCTACAACATGATTGCTTACATATTAAGAGGGAGAAGGATTCCTGATGAATAAACCAAAAAATTTTCAAAAAAAGTTAATCTTCCATTTGCTCCTGATGTGTATCTGCACTTCAATGGCCATTAGTGCTGTGGCAAAAGAGAATATTGGCTCGCCCCCAAAGATGTTAGACAATACTCAGCCGTTAAAAACCAGTGCTGTTCTAACGGTCAATCAATGGACATTCTGGGCAGATTACCGGGGATTGCTGGCCCACAATCCCTTTTCTGGTA
>NZ_JBSMDE010000046.1:0-9268 GCF_056497305.1 Caldithrix sp.
AAAATGAGTCCACTCTAAAAAGGTATTATTATCGAATTTTATTTAAATTTGCCTATTGTTTTTATTTAAATTACATCAAATATCTTCGTGTTAATCCGTGAAATTCGTGGTTTTTATACTGAACTCAAAAATTAAAAATTACGAATTACGAATTATTTTGTGAAAGGTCAAATGGTGCCCTAGAGGTTAAAAACAATGCCGGCATGTCATTCTGATCCCGCTTCAGCGGGAGAAGAATCCCTTACACTGGCAAACCATTCGCAGGCGCAACGTAACTCGAGCTTCAGCTCGAGACCTGTGTAAAGGCAAATAAATATTTCCCCGCTCTGTCCCGAAGCAGTCGAATCACCGATCAAAACGACAATCAGTTTGGGCTGCAGGCACTCAATCATTGCAACAGGCGAAACTTGCGGTTCAGAAAGTAAACGTAAATGCTGCTCAAGATGGCAATCATAAAAAATGTAGCCACCGAAACAGCAGAGCCGTAACCGAATTGCATGGTCTGAAAAAGCAATTTATAAGCATAAACGCTCAATGTTTCGCTCACATTGGCCGGCCCACCGCCGGTCATAACATAAATGAGATCAAAAATACGAAAGGCATCCATAGTGCGGAAAATGCCCACAATCAGGATGACGGGAAAAATGAGCGGAAGAGTGATGTGTATTAATCTACGCAGCGCTCCGGCCCCGTCTATTTTAGCCGATTCGTACAGTTCCTGTGGAATGGTTTGCAGGCCGGCATAGATGAGCAATGCAGCAAAGGGCGTAGTCTTCCACACATCGGCCAATATGATGGCTGGTAAGGTCAAGAAGGGATGCCCCAGCCAATTGACCGATTGCTGTAACAGCCCAACGGATCTTAAAAGATAATTCAAAACCCCATATTCAGGATTGTAAATCCACTCCCACATTCTTGCCGAGACCACGGTAGGTATGGCCCAGGGAATCATTAAGGTCATTTTTAACAGAGCATTTCCGGGAACCTTTTCGCGCAATAGCAAAGCGAAGGCGAGGCCCAACAGCAATTCCAGAGGTACGGAAAGAGCGGTAAATTTAAATGTGGTCCATAAACTTTGTTGAAAACGGGGATCGTGCAGCAAAAAGATGAAATTATCAAAACCGATAAACTGCTTTATGCCAAACACCGGCATTTTGCGCATCAAACCTAAAATAAAGCCGTAGGTCAGGGGGAACAGGGCTACCAAACAGAGCAGCAGCAGACTGGGGCCCAAAAAGTAGAGAACCGTTCTTCGCTTCATATTTTAAAGATAAAGGCTTTATTGACTCAATCAAAATTTTTTAATAGGCCCTCGTGGGCTCTTCAGAAATTTTTAATTTTTCGATTTCCAGCACGTGCTCTATCTGCACTTTAGCAGACTGCAGAGCCTCATGAACCGGACGAATACCGGCCAGAATAGCCGAAAATTCCACCTGCAATATTTGTGAAATTTGCGGATACAAAGGAGTAACCGGACGCGGAACGGTGTGTTCTAAAATAGGAAACAATTGAACAATAAAAGGTTGTTTTTTCAGAAGTCTGGCATTCTGGTACAACGTTCTTCTGGTTGGTTTGGTGCCCACTTCGATGGCAAACTGCAATTGCATTTCAGGACTGGATAAAAAACGCACAAAGCGTTTAGCCAGCTCTTTCTTTTGGGAAAAACGATTAACCGCCAATTGCCAGCCGCCCAGTGTGCTCTGCCCTTTAATTTCTGGTCGGGCCGGCAAGTGGGTTACTCCGACTCTTCCGCGTACCTTTGAATCCGGCCGCTGAAAGAACGTCCAGCAGTAAGGCCAATTCCGCAAAAAGAGCGTATTGCCGTTCAAAAAACTTAAACGCGTGCTCTCCTCATCGGCAGTCAGAGTCCATGTTGGTGAAATGTGATAGGTGTAGATGCAATCTTTAAGCCACTGGAGCGCTTTGCGGACGGGCGGTTCGCTTAAACGCACGCTCCCCAGTTCATCAAGAATCTGCCCCCCAAATCCTGAAATAATTTCGTTCGCGGTACAGATCAGGCCTTCGTATTGTTTACCCTGCCATAAAAAGCCATTTAATTCAGGATTTGCTTCCCGCGACAGGATGAAACGCGCTTGCTGAACCAGTTGCTGAAAGGTCTCCGGAGGCGAAAAACCATACTTTTGCAGCAAATCCTTCCGATAGTACAAAATACCGGCATCGATGTACCAGGGAATGGCAAACAATTTTCCCTGATACGTATCCGCTTTTATAGGACCTGAAAAAAATTGTTGTCTCTCGCCGGCAGGTACCAGATCGGAAAGGTCTTCCAGCCAGCCGGCCAGACTGAATTCAGGGGTCCAGATCACATCAATTAAAAACACATCAAAATCGTCCGATTGCGCTTCCAGACTGGTCACATAAAATTGGTGTTGCACATTGGTGTTGGCCGGTAAAATTTCTTCTTTAACCTTCAGGCCTGGATTCTCCTTTTCAAATTGACGGATAGCCTTTTGAAAAGCCTGGCGGGCATTGGCTAATTTAAAATGTTTAAAGACCAGAAGCGAATCGGCTGCCTGACGCGGTCTGCTCTTTTCCTGCTCCGACTTTCCGCAGGCCAGCAACACAAGTAGGCCAAGGCACAAAAGCCAATAGACTCTATTTCGTGGTTTGCGTGTAAACACCATCCCACTCTTCTGCCGGTGGATTTTCTTTAAAAAAGTTGCAGCGCTCAAGGTAGCGTTGCGCCGGGCCATCGTTCTCCCTGATGGCCAGTACCTGCATGAAATAGTTGATGGCTGCGTCCCAATCCCGTTTTAAATAGTGACTCAGTCCTTTTTTGAACAATTCGATGACGCGCATCATATCATCGCCGATGCCACGCTCACTCAACCCAATCAGTTCGTACACCCAAACAGGCTCGGTTTTTCCTTTCACACGCAGCAGATCGAGCGGACGGACAATGATTAAATCACCGGCTTTTTTCACCGTACCATCGCCCACCATAACATGCGTTCCGTAGATTTTATTGGCCGGCTCCAGACGGGCTCCTAAATTTACGGCGTCTCCCATCACCGTGTAATCAAAACGGCTCTCCGAGCCCATGTTGCCTACGACCATAGGACCGGTGTTAATGCCAATTCTCATGCGAAGCTCCGGTTTATTTTGTCGGCGCCATATTTCGCGCAACGCTACCATCCGTTCTTGCATATCCAGAGCCGTGGCACAGGCCTGGTAGGCATGATTCCCGCGCTCCACCGGCGCGCCAAACACGGCCATGATGGCATCGCCCTCGTATTTGTCGAGCATGCCATTGTATTTAAACACGATATTGGTCATCTCCGTCAAATATTCATTTAATAAATGCACCAGTTCTTCCGGTTCCAGTTGTTCCGAAATGGTTGTGAATCCGGCCACGTCGCTGAACAACACGGTGCACTCTTTTTTCTCGCCGCCTAATTTAATTTTTTCAGGATTGGCCAGCAGCTCATCGACCACCGATTTGGTGACAAAGTGGGAAAAAGTGGAACGAATAAACCGTTTGTCCTTTTCTTCGGTAATGTAGCGATAGACGTAGATTAACGAAAAGCTGAGAACAATGGTCAGCAGCGGTGCAATTATTTCAATCCAATAATTGCTTTCAAAAAAGATAATGGTTACCGTAACCACGTAGATAAATCCCACCAGTACAATAAAGAGAATGCTAAACAGGGGACGCGTTCGGATGAGAATAACGCCCAGGATCAAGCCGATGATGAGCAGAAGCAAAAAGGTTTGTTGTTCGTTCATCCGCGTAATAAAATTCTGAGTCATCAGGGTGTAAAGGATATTGGCATGAATTTCCACTCCGGGGAATGTACGCTCAAAGGGCACATTTCTTAAATCGTACAGGCCAGCCAGCGAGGTGCCTAACAAAACGATTTTATTTTGGAATATTTCTGGTGGCAGATTCCTCTCTTTGGCCTTCAGCACATCGTAAAAACTGATGTAACGAAATGTTTTGAAAGGTCCGGCCCAATTAATAAACATGTTGCCGTGCTCATCGGTGGGGATCTGCAACAAGAGCTCGGTTTCGCGGTAGCAATTCATGAATTGGGTTTCAGGATCAAACAGAACAGAATCGACGCCTATGGCATCTAAAAACATTTTAAAACCCAGAGTGGGATACAGATGGTGGTTGAAATTGGTAAACAGGTGGATGCTGCGCACGATGCCATCGACATCGCCATAGAAGTTGACGTGCCCTACTCCTCTGCTGGCATTTAACAGTTCCACAAAACTGCTTTCAAAACGATCTTCCTTTTTGAAATACATTTCGCTTTGTAAAGGCATGGTGTAGTAAAAGCGTGGGGCGTCAAAGCCTTCCGGTTCCGACTTCATGACCGGCAACCAGTTATCGGAATCGGCCTGGGCAAAATAGATGGCCGAATAAACCATTCCGGCGTCTTTTACTGCCTGTACAAATTCTTTATCCTGCTCCGGTTGCCAGATATCCTTGTCATACAGAATATCCAGCCCCACGGCTAAAGCGCCGGCCTGATTCAGGAAATTGATAATTTGTGTGTGATATTTTCGCGGCCATTGCGAAAACTTGCCCAATTGTTGAATGGCCCGCTGATCGATATCCACAATAATGATGTCATCGATGGTCGGACGCTCCACAAATTTCTTACCAATGCGCCAATCGTAGGTTTTAGCTTCGTAGGTGTAAAACAGATCAGGCGCCACATAACGCGTAATCATCCAGACGGTCAGGGCCGCTAAAATGCCCCAGAAGGCCCCCAACAGCGTTCTTTTTAACCATTTCATGCCTTGCTCTCCTACAAGAATGCATATTTCTAAATCATTCGTCAGAAATCCGCAGATTGATTAGAATTTTTTCCACACAGCCCGTTTCCCCCCGCGCCCGCTTTTTAGAATAGGGGGCCAGGGAGTGAGGACCAATTTAAGTAATTCCCTACCCTTACAAACAATTCGCAGGCGCAACGTAACTCGAGCTTCAGCTCGAGCCTTTTGTAACCTCCCTGCCGAACTGATTTTCACAGGCTAAATCGTAACATCCTTTGAAAAAATAATTCTGTTTCACCAAACAAAGAGAAACCTTAAGTCCGATGGTAACCAGCAACCATTATGGGCGATCTTTGTTCCGAAAAAATTCGACGACAGCTTCAGCCACCCATTCAGGAAGGCCTGCTTTGCGAATCAGCTCCTCTTTGCTACAGGCAGCGATCTGCTTTACCGAACCAAACGTTTCCAGAAGGATCTGTCGGCGCCTGGGACCAATGCCTTCAATGGCATCCAGTTCGGAAGTTAAGGTTCTCTTCCGCCGTCGTTTTCGATGATAGCTGATAGCAAAGCGGTGGGCTTCGTCACGGATTTGTTGTAACAACCGCAGGCTGGAAGAATTCCGCGGTAAAATTTTAGACTCTCTCTCACCAGGCACAAAAATTTCTTCCAGCCGTTTGGCCAGACCGATAACCGGTTGGTTTTCCAATCCCAATTGTTTAAGAATTTGCAAGGCCGAAGAGAGCTGTCCCTTGCCCCCGTCCACCACAATCAAATCGGGCAGCCGTTTTTTTTCTGCGATTAGGCGGCTGTAACGACGCTCTATGACTTCTCGCATCATGGCAAAGTCGTCCGGCGTCTGCTTGGTGGTAATTTTAAACCGCCGATAAGCGCTCTTTTTAGGCTTGCCGTTTTCAAAACAGACCATCGAGGCCACGGCATCGATACCCTGGATATTGGAGATGTCGAAGCATTCAATGATAAGTGGCGGTTTGGGAAGATTTAAATCGCGGTGCAGGGCTGTGACTGTAAAATGGATGGTCTGCTCTTTTTTCATTTTCTGCAGCTGCAATTCATCGAGCAAAAAGCGCGCATTTTTTTGGGCCATTTGCACCAACTTAAATTTTTCGCCGCGCTGCGGCACCACTATCTGCACTTTGCGTCCGGATTGCTCGCTTAACCAATGTGTAAAAGCTTGTTCGGCTTCCACAGAAGTTTGTAAAAAGATCTCCTGCGGAATGTCCTGATTGGAAAAGTAATATTGATTCAGAAATTCTTCCAGTACTTCTGCCTCTTCTTTCCAGCCCACCTGTTTTAAATAAAAGTGCTGTTTGCCAATGATCTTTCCCTCTCGGATCTTAAAAGCCACCACACAGGCTTCCCGATCTTCCTGGGCCAGGGCAAACACATCCCGATCTTTGAAATCGCCCTGCACAATTTTTTGACTGTTCCGGTAGCGTTCCAGCGCTTTTAAACGATCGCGGATGAAAGCCGCCTCTTCAAACTCCATTCGTTGAGCTAATTCATCCATCTGTGTTTTCAATTCCTGCACCAGTGCTTCCGTTTTGCCTTTTAAAAAGCGTTTTACCTGCTCGATCATCTGCGCGTAATCTTCTTTGCTCTGCAATCCCTGGCAGGGGCCCTTGCACTTTTTGATGTAATAATCAAGGCACAAATCGATCTTTTTCTTTTCAATAACCTGAGGCGTCAGTTGATATTTACAGGAACGGATGGGAAAAATCTGGCGAAGTGTTCTCAAAACGTAACGCACATTTTTAACATCGGTGTAGGGCCCAAAATACTCAGACCCATCTCTGACGATTTTGCGCGTAATAAACACCTGCGGAAAGTCTTCATGGGTGATGCGAATGTAGGGATAGGTTTTGTCGTCTCTTAAATTGACATTGTAGCGCGGTTTGTGTTCTTTAATCAAATTGTTTTCAAGAATTAAGGCCTCTACTTCCGAATCGGTAACAATCCACTCAATATCGGAAATTTTGCGCACCAGGGCGTTTAAACGGGGATGGTAAGAACGGGATTTTTGAAAATAGGAACGGACACGGTGGCGCAGCACATTGGCCTTACCCACGTACAAAATTGTACCGGACTGATCTTTGAACAGGTAGCAACCCGGCCTGTCGGGGATTAATTCCAATTTTTCCTGAATACCCATCTGGCCATCAATTCTTTTAAAAGGCAAATTACACAAAAATGCTTTTCATTTCTAACTTTTATGGAATCCAAACGAGAATGTTCCGGAATGATCGCAAACGCCAGTGTAGCCCAGCCCTTACCTCTGGTACAATTTATGCACCAGGATGTAGCTCCAGACCCCCATAGGCAACATACTCTGTACGGGCTTTCCCTCCTTAATACGTTGCCTGATCAAAGTGGACGAAAGTTCAATCATGGGCGCCTTTACAAATAGAAATTTGTCTGCTGGGAAATGTTCGGGTAAATGGCCTCCCGGACGATCGTACACTACGAATTGGGCCATTTCCAGTAACTCTTGGTAATCTTTCCACAGGTGAAATTGCTCTAAATTATCGCCTCCAATAAAAAAATAGAGCCGGGCATCAGGAAATTCTTTTTTAAAATGGCGCAGGGTGTCTATGGTGTAAGAGGGGGTCTCACGGGTGACCTCAAATTTTGAAATCTTGAAATATTCATAGCGCTCAATGGCTATGTCCACCATCCGAAAGCGATGGTGAGCTTGGCTAATATCGCTTTTTTCCTGAAAAGGATGTTTAAACAGGGGAACAAAAAACACCGTATCCAGGTGGAGCTCCCCCCAGATCCATTCGGCGACGATCAGATGTCCATGATGAATGGGATCAAAGGTTCCGCCGAAAATCCCGATTTTAGTTGGAGGAACCGGAGAGGACCTGCTCATGGGTTTCCTCAGGAATTTTTTGAGAAATCTTGTTCACTTTTTCCATCAGCTTGCTTTCCGGAAACTGGGCTTTAAATTTCTCGATCTCTTTTTGAGCGGCTTGAACATCGCCCATCTCCAGATAGGTCTCGATTTTGCCCAGCATGGCGTCGTCGGCCCATTTGGTGTCGTAATAGTCTTCCAGCACCTGATCGTAATAAATGATAGCTGCCCTGTACTCGTGCATTTTTCTGTAAATATCGGCATTTTTCAATTCCTTTAATGCCAGTTTGGCTCGCAGTTCCGATATCTTCTTCAGGGCCTCTTCTTTTAAGGGATGGGTAGGATTGTCTTCAATAAATATCTGGAACTCCCGAATAGCCTTTAAGGTGTACTCCTGGTCCAGTTCAGGACGGGGCGACAGTTTGTAGTAACTGTCGGCCAATTTGTATTGGGCCAGGGGGACTAACTTACTCTTGTTCATATTATTGATTAACTTTTCATACTCGGCGGCAGCGATTAAATATTCCTTCATCATGTAGTGCGATTCTGCCAGATAAAATTGCGCGCTATCGGCCACACTGCTACCCGGATAGCGCAAGGTAATCACGGTAAATTCATTGGACGCTTCGTAATAGTCTTCGTCATCAAATAATTTTTTGGCATATCTAAAATATTGCTCAGCTGTCCAGTCCGGTTTAGGACGCACCCCGGCGCAGGCGACCAGAATAATCGCAATCAGTAGATAAATTCCTTTTTTAATCAAGATCAATCCTCCATTGTAAAAAACTCGCTCATTTTTCAAAGGCCATTTAACGCATTTGTAAAGAACAAGTTCATTCAGGTTCGCAAACTGTAAAATAAGTAAATTAAAACACTCACGCTTCCGGCGATAATGGCCGGCTGCAAAAATCGAGTCCATCGTGAAAAACTCACCCAACGCCCATGAGTGAAAGAGAATGGACTCCGTTCCAGGCGCTCAATGTTCGTACGGTCAATCTGATCGGTATTCACAAGGGCCAATTGCCAGAAGTTTTTATTCTTCACAGAGGGCGCCCCATCCAGGTACAGACTCAATTGAAGACGGACCTCTCTTTGCACCTGTTTACCCAAACCAAGCAACTGCTTCATCGGTTCAAAATATTTGATTTGCGGGTCAAATTGCTGAATGACCAGCGCAGCGTCCGAACTTTGCGCCGTATCAGTCCGTGCTCTCCGGCTAAAATATTTAATCAACCGCCCCTGGCAAAAGGCTCTCTTTTCGTCGTTTAAAGTTTCAAACTTAAAATGCAATTGCCAGCCCGCTTGCTCTATTTTAAGCGAATCCAGAGCCTGAAAGAACAGGCGCTCGATCACAGCTTCATTGGAAGCGATTTGCTGAGCCAGCAGCAACGAAGGCACCAGGCTGATTAAAAAAACCAATAGCTTAACTAATTGCATAATTTGTTAAGTTACTAAAAGAAATGCATGTAATGCAACAGAATCATTTTATGCCATGAGTAAAGCGTAATAAAAATGGACAAAATCTTAAATAACTGTCCTTAACAATACGGTCGCTCCCCATAACATGGCCTTTCTTTAACATTCTAAAAGTCCCTTTTGGCCTGGCCTTCCATGGGGATTAAACATAACATTTTACTAAAGAACGGATTG
>NZ_JBSMDE010000047.1:0-31662 GCF_056497305.1 Caldithrix sp.
AAGAAGTTTTTTGGTTGCGGCTCTGCTGCCTTA
Organism: Caldithrix sp.; assembly: GCF_056497305.1. Lineage (NCBI taxonomy): Bacteria > Pseudomonadati > Calditrichota > Calditrichia > Calditrichales > Calditrichaceae > Caldithrix > Caldithrix sp. Next base: position 34 of record NZ_JBSMDE010000047.1, read on the forward strand.
GTTGTTCACAACCACTTATTTTGTTCCAGCAGAACAAACTCCTGTTCAAAGTTTGGCGTAAATATGTTCTGGCCCAACATTTTCTTTATTTCAAACAGAGACCAGAATCGACCAATCTCTATCTCATCGCGGTTGATCTTAAACGGGCCGTCGTGGTGCATCTTAAAAACATGAACCAGTTCACTTTCGAAGGCATTGCGCATCACGTAACGGAATAGAGGTTGAGCTTTACTGGCATCAATGCCCAGTTCCTCTCTGGCCTCACGCATCAGGGCCTGCTCCACCGATTCCCCATGCTGAATGTGGCCCCCAACCGCCGTGTCCCAGTAGCCAGCATACAGGTCCTTGTTCGGCGATCGCTTTTGTAAAAAGAGCTGGCCTTTTCGGTTAAAAATATGGATGTGAACCACCGGGTGCAGCAACTGGGGGTTGCCATGCACCTGACTTCGGGGAGCGCTTCCTAAAATGCGGCCCCGGGCATCCACAATGTCAAAAATCTCCTCATCGGTAACTGGCACCATAGAGCCATCCTGAGGCTTTTTGATCCATCTGAAATAGATGAACTGGATGACAACAATGCCAACCAGCAAGATATAAAACAGTCCGCCGGAAACAAAGGCCCAGGCTTCTTCGGACCAATAAAAAGCGGAATAGACAATCAACACGACATGCAGTAAAATGACGTAGAACAACCAGCGGCTCACTTGCTTTAGCAAACCGACCTGCTGCTGGTTGATGGGCATGTCGCTCATAAAGCGTTTACTCATGTGCAGCAAAACCGGTTTATCAGAAAAAGCGTGTAACCCGATAATAATCAAAATAATACTTTCAATGATCGCCGGCTTAATCTTGAAAAAAATAGCATCGTGCAAAGCGATGGACAACCCGCCGGTCAGTACGATCAACACCGTGTCCAGTAAAATCATCTTTTCTATTTGCTTAAAGCGCAACCAGTAGTAAAAAAAGTAAACTACCCCGGAAATTACAGCGGTTATCAGTCCTGCCGTTGTTCCATAAATCGCTTCGACAACAATAAACACTAAAATGGGAACGAAACTGATGGCAAAGTTCTTTAATATTTCGATTTTCATATTTACAACTTTCATTTTAATTTTTAAATTAAAAATAATATAAAAAATTTTAAAATTCATTTTGAAATAAAAAAAATTTATTGTTATATTAATAGACAGTTTTGTATATTTTTAAGAATTAAAGTTTAATCACAAAAAATAGAGGGAGAACCTTGAAAATCGATATTAGAGACCTGAAGGATCGGGTACCGGACATCATTTTCAAACAAGGCTTGGACTATTTTAAAGACGGTCGTGTTAAGATAAAACAATGGGACAATATTTCCGTACTGGCCACGGTTCAGGGAACCTATCCCTACATTGTTAGATTGACCGTCAATGATCAATCCTTTGAATCGACCTGCACATGTCCTTACAACTACACTTGTAAGCATGTGGTGGCCGTTGCATTAAAAATTATTGATGAACAACGGGCAGCCGAAAGCGAACAGCAAGAACAACCCGATAACTGGCGCGAATATTTTGAAAAGCTGATTACGATTCAAAAAGTAGAAAATGAGTTCTCACAGGAAGTTCGCTGGAAGCTCATCTACATCATTCATCTGGCAGAAAATTACTGGAACATCCGCCCTATGAAAGTGTACATGAAAAAGGACGGATCTTACGGACGCATGCAGGAACCTTCCTTTGGTGAGCTTTCCGGTCAAAATGTGATTCGCACCTCTGGCGATTTAATTGCCATTTCTTACCTGGAACGAATTCAGGCCCAGCAGCCTTCGGTCTATTATCGTGGACGCCTGGAAACCAGCTACCTCGACTTTGGTCTGGATGGTGGACAACTTTTTGAACTATTGCGTAAGAGTGAGATCCATCTAAAAAATGAAGATGGAACCGTTGGCCCTCGCATTCGCTTTGGGCGCCGCCCCTGGAAACTGGTTTTTAAATTGTCGCTGGACCAGGAAGAAGGTTTGTACATCTTCCGGCCCTATTTTGTCCGCGATGAGCGGGAAATTCCAATCACCAAAGTCCTAAAAATTTTGACCGTAAATCCCATCTGGTTCTATTACGATAATAAACTCAATTTCAGCGAATTTCCCTTAAGCTATGCCTACATTAAATCATTTGTCGATGAGAATCTGGAAATCCGTGTTCAAAAAAATGAATATCAGAGTTTCATTTCCGACTACCTGGCCAAGCTGCCCATCTTCCCTTATGTGGAATTTCCGCCGGGCATCGAAGTTACAGAAGTTACAGAAGTTACAGGCAAACGCATCTACCTTGAAGAGATGGAAGATCAATTGGTCGCCTCCTTCTCAGTACTTTACAATGACATAGAAATTGCCTTCAGTTATCCCAATGACGAGTACCTGCATTACGATACGGCTTCGAAAAAAGTCATACGCGTGCGAAGAGATCGTCAGACTGAAGAGAACTACCGCCAGCAAATACTGGAAACCAATATTCTGGAAGACACACCGGGTCTTTTTTACGCTTCTTTTGAAGAAGCCTTAGATTGGTTATTTGATGGTTTGCCTCTATTACATCAGCAGGGCTTTGAAATTTTAGGTGAAGAAAAACTGGTGCACTTTAAAGTAAATCGTGCCAGCGCCAATCTCGGTCTGGCGGTTTCTTCTGAAACTGACTGGTTTGATATTGAACTGGCTTTAACCTTTGATGGTATTGAAGTCTCATTGGAAGAGCTTAAAAAGGCTTTAAGAGCCAATAAAAAATTTGTGAAATTGCGCGATGGAAGCATTGCCCGCCTGCCCCAGAAATTGATCGAAAAGTTGACCTACATGCTTAGCTTTGGCAAAACAGAAGGCGATTCACTACGCTTTGCTAACTATCATGTAACCTTTATCGACCAACTTTTAGCGGATGCGGATCACAAAAAACTGGATGTGCTCAGCCAGGAAAAACTGCAAAAATTGAATCAATTTGAGACCATTAAAGAGTATGCCTTGCCAGATGATTTCCGGGGAACGTTACGTGATTACCAGAAAGCGGGCTATGACTGGATGAATTTCTTGAGGGAATATGGCTTTGGAGGCATCCTGGCTGATGACATGGGCTTGGGAAAAACCATTCAAGCGCTGGCTATTCTTCTGAACGAGATTAAGAAAAATCCTAAAAAGCCCAACCTGATTGTGGCTCCTACCTCTCTGATCTTCAATTGGTTGCAAGAGATTGAACGCTTTACACCAGGCATCAAATACCTGGTTCACTACGGTACCCGCCGGACACGGGACATTCGCCGTTTGAAAAAGTTTCCATTAATCATTACCACTTACGGGCATGTGCGCAGAGATATTGTTTTGTTGAAAGAAATTGAATTCAATTATGCGATTTTAGATGAATCTCAGAACATTAAAAATCCCATGTCAGAAACTTCAAAAGCGGTTCGTTTGCTTAATGTGCGCAATCGTCTGGCACTAACCGGTACGCCTGTGGAGAACAATACGATGGACTTGTGGGCTCAATTTGCTTTTGTTAACCCGGGTCTGTTAGGCGACTTGAACTTTTTCAAAGAGAAATTCATGAAGCCCATCGAAAAGGAACAAAATATTCAGGTGGCCAGTGAATTAAGGCGACTGATCTTCCCCTTTATTTTAAGAAGAACCAAGGAAGATGTGGCCAAGGAATTGCCGCCGAAAGTCGAAAACATTGTTTTTTCCCCCATGTCGGACGATCAACAAAAACTTTACGACAAGTGGCGTAAGGCCTACAAAGATAGTATTCTGGCAGAAATTGAAAGCAAGGGCCTGAATAAGTCGAAGTTTAAAGTACTGGAAGGTTTGACACGCTTAAGGCAGATTGCCTGTCATCCAGAGCTGGTGGACCCCAAATATGGTAATGGCGCGGGTAAGTTTGATGCTCTGATGGATATGGTAGAAGAAATTGTTTCTGAGAAACATAAGGTACTCATTTTCAGTCAATTCGTAAAAATGTTGCATATTATCCGCAATAAACTGGATGAAGAAGGAATCAGTTATGCCTACCTTGATGGCCAGACGAAAGATCGGCAGGCTCAGGTTGAACTGTTCCAGAACGATGAGAATGTACGCATCTTTTTAATTAGTTTAAAAGCTGGTGGAACCGGTTTAAACTTAACGGCAGCCGACTACGTAATTCACTACGATCCCTGGTGGAATCCTGCGGTAGAGATGCAAGCCACAGACCGCGCCTATCGTATTGGACAAACCAAAAAGGTTTTTGCCTACAAATTAATATCCAAAGACAGCGTAGAAGAAAAAATTGTTAAACTGCAGGAGAAGAAGAGAAATCTGGTAAATTCCCTGATTGCAACTGAGGAGGGTTTCTTTAAGTCGTTAACTAAAGATGATATCATCGATCTATTTAATTAAAAAAGAGCTGCTCCTCAGTAGCAGCTCTTTTTAATTTGAATCCACTCTAAAAAGGTATTTTTAAATCTTTCAGCAAGAAAAATCTTGAAAGTAAGATTGTTTTAACTGTTGTTACAGGATTTCTCCCCCCCATGAATCGAGATTCAAAATGACAAATTGCCCTTTTTGAGCAACCCAATCTATATTAATGCAAAGAATAGATAATTCCTGCCACGATGCTCAAAACATCGACATCACCCAATTGATATCGGGCTTCGGCAAAACCGGTCATCTTCTCATTAATATTCATATTGGCTCCACCCACTCCAAAAAATACGAAATCGGTATTGGATGAGGATGAAGAGCCACCAAATCCATAGTATGAACTGGTATATTCCATTTTGATACTATTGAAGGCCAGACCACCCCCCCCACCGGCATAAGGAACGATGGAACCGGAAGCGTTAAAATTGTAATGGACATAAGGCGCTAATAGAATTTCAGAAAAAGTCACTTCAACTCCAGTACCTTCTCCATATTTTTTGGCCCAATAATCGATCAAGGCCCCCATGGTTATATTTTCGTTCATCAGAGTTCCCAGTCCAGCACGCGCTCCAAATCCAACTGTGGCATCAATCGGATCTTCTGGTTTGACATAGCCGGTCTGTACACCAACGCCATTCAGACTGAAATTCACCTGAGCAAAAGTCTGGAAAACCATTGCTAAAGTAAACAAAAAAGTCAATCAAGCGATTCTGCGCATAAACGCTCCTCCTATTAAAGTTGGTTTAACTCACTTAAAAGTGAAGCCCCAAGGTAAGTAGTATGTTTGTAAAACAACGTGATGCTACGTACTTTTAATTTATATTTGCAGCTGATACTCTTCTCCATATTTGATAATCGTGGTTTCATAATGTTTTTCTTCGAGCAGGCGTTTTAAATTGGCCTGGGCATCAGGTTCACCATGAACCAGAAAGATTCGACGCAACTTCTTAAAATTCAGTTGCTCCACATATTCTAAAATCTCAGAATAATCGGCATGAGCGCTGAATTCGTTCAGTGTAACCACCTCGGCTTTCAGTTTGTAATAATCGCCAAAAATCTTCACTTCTTTTTGTTCTTCTTTAATCCGACGTCCCAGGGTGTGTTCTGCCATAAAACCGACAATCAGAATGGTATTTTGAGGATTTTCGATATTATTGGCCAGGTGATGCAATATGCGACCTGCTTCGCACATACCGCTTGAGGAGATTATGATAGACGGTTCACTTAAACCATTCAACCTTTTGCTCTCTTCTACATTGGTAATGTAGCGCACTTCATTAAAGCCAAAAGGATTTTTATGGTGTTTTAAAAAGGCCTCACGCGTTTCCTGATCGTAGCATTCCTGATGGACGCGAAAGATGGCCGTAGCATTTACGGCCATAGGACTATCCACGTAAACCGGTATATCCGGGATACGCCCCTGGTCATTCAAGAGATGCAGAAAATAGATTAGTTCCTGGGTTCTTTCTACAGCAAAAGCGGGAATGATAATTTTCCCGCCGCGTCCCACCGTTCTGTTAACGACAGCGGCTAATTTGTCCATAGCCGATTCAATCGGATCGTGTAAACGATGTCCATAGGTGCTTTCTATTACAAGATAGTCGATGTCAGGTAAAATTTCAGGATCCCGAATGATTGGTAAATTTTTTCGTCCCAGATCACCGCTAAAACCAATGCGCATCTGTTGGCCATTGTGGTTGATTTCCAGCAGCACAGATGCCGATCCCAGAATATGCCCGGCGTCATAAAAAGTGGCCTTGATTCCATCTTCCACCCAAAATGGCCGGTGATAGGAAACCGTAATAAAATGGTCAAGCGCCTGCACTACATCTTGCTCGGTATAGAGCACCTCTTTCTCAAAAACTTCGCCCCTTTTGGCCGCTTTCTTTTTTAAAAACTCAATGTCCTTAGCCTGAATATGGGCCGAATCCATCAAAATCAAACTGGCCAGATCGCGGGAAGCTGGCGTACTGTAAATGTTGCCAGCATATCCTTTGTTGATCAGAACCGGTAGCAGACCGCTGTGATCAAAATGAGCATGGGTTAAAATAGTGGCATTGACTTCGGTGGCATCAAAAGGCCATTCCCTGTTCTTTTTCTCCGCCTCTTTGCGCCTTCCCTGAAAAGCACCACAATCAATCATCACCTGCCGTCCGTGGGCCCGGATAAAATGTTTAGAACCGGTCACTTCCTGGGCCGCACCGTGTGAAAAAAGCTCAACACGCATCTCTTTCTCCCTGATTAATGAAAACGATTTTTATTAAAATACACAATCAACCAATCCATTGCACGTTTTTATGGAACGCTTATCTTTTAACTACCCATATGATGGGAAACTAAGGCAGCAAAGCCGCAACCAAAAACAATGCCACAGAGAGCACAGAGAAGCATTTTTAAATAAAAAATTACGAATGACGAATTACGAATTAATTTGTAAAAGGATAAGTGGCGCCCAGGCGATGAAGGCCCGTTCCGGCATGTCATTCTGAGTCCCCGATTTATCGGGGGCGAAGAATCCCTTACATTGGCAGACCATTCGAAAGAGCAATGTAACTCGAGCTTCAGCTCGAGACTTTGTAAGGGCGAAATGACAATCAGTGATGCTTCGTGCCGAGCGTCATTCCAGATCCCGATCCTCGGGGACATGCCCCTCTGGCCGTAGCAGCCGGACAGGTTTATCCGGCCGAAGGACGGGCCATTCAACAATTCAACGGTTTTACTTACTCACACAGCTCAAAAATTTTCGCATTCCGCTAATGAGGGAAGTATTTTAAAAAAGTTGATAAATATTACCGTTATTGCATTACTCTTTGGCCTCGAGTTTTTACTGTCATCCTCGGGCACTTTAATTGCCATCAAGTACTTTTCGCACAACATTGGCTAGATGTGTGGCAACTACCGGTTTCATCAAAATTTCCTTAATTCCATATTTCTCTTTTAACGAGGGCGTTAATTCTTCACTATAGCCCGTGGCCAGGATGATCGGTAACTGTTGGTTCATTTTGTAAACTTTTTCAGCCAGCTCCAAACCGGTCATTTCCGGCATGGTTAAATCAGTGATCAATAATTGGTAGGTATTCATATTTTCCTCAAAATGCTTCAGGGCATCCATGGGGTTATTAAAGGTCCTAACTTTGTAGCCAAAATGTTCCAGAACTGCTTTCTGTAATTTTAAAACCGAAGGTTCATCATCGACCAGAAGGATCATTTCATTGCCTCTATGGGCCTCCGTCTCCTCGTTCGATGGCTCAGGTTCTGCCTTGTCAGCCACAGGTAGGTACACCTGGAACTGGCTGCCTTTTCCCTTTTCACTCTGAACGACAATTTCTCCATTATAATTTTTAACAATGCCATGAACCACAGAAAGACCCAGTCCAGTTCCTTTGCCTACTTCTTTTGTGGTAAAAAACGGTTCAAAAATTCGTTCCATCGTTTTCGCATCCATGCCCACGCCCGTATCGCTAACCGTAAGACAAACGTAAGGTTTTTTACTTAATTGCGGGAATTGCTTCAGCATCCAATCTTCCGGCTTTTTCATCTGTAATTCAATAGTTAGTACTCCACCTTTATTTTCCATGGCCTGATAGGCGTTTGTACACAAATTCATCAATATTTGATGTAATTTGGCAGGATCGCCCAGAACCGGCTTGCAATTTTTATCGATTTTGCGCACCAGGCTAATGGTGGCCGGAATGGAAGCACGCAAAAGATGATAAGCCTCATTCACAATATGCTGCAGGTAAACTGGTTTTTGCTCATAATCAACCTGACGGGAAAAGGTTAGAATCTGTTGTATTAAATCTCTGGCTCTTAAAGAAGCCTTGATAATTTGTTCGGCCTGTTTCTTTAAGCGGGGATTGTCCGGATTATTAAATTTGATCAATTCTGCTTGTCCCAGAATAGGTGTTAAAATATTGTTAAAATCGTGGGCAATGCCACCGGCCAGTGTGCCGATGGTTTCCAGCCGCTGATTTTGATGTAACTGTTTTTCCAGTCTCTTTTTCTCCTTTTCCAATTCTTTACGCATGGTAATATCCTGTTTTGAACACAAAAATTGCGTAATCTGCCCTTTTTCATTGGTAATCGGACTGATCGTTACATCTTCCCAGAAAAGTGTACCGTCCTTTCGTTTATTCAGGAGTTCTCCCTGCCAGACCTGACCGGATTTGATGGTTTTCCATAAATTGGTGTAAATCTCCTCAGGCATTTTTCCAGATTTCAAAATTCTGGGAGTCTGTCCGATGACCTCTTCCTTAGAAAAGCCCGAAACTTCACAAAATTTTGCATTAACATATTCAATTCTTCCTTCGGAATCCGTAATAATAATAGAATTGGGACTCTGCTCCACAGCAGCGGTCAGTTTGCGAATATTCTCTTCATTTCGCTTTTGTTCAGAGATATCTGTTGCCAGAGCAATAACCACATCCTTGCCGAAATATTTACCTTTGTACAGTCGAACTGTTTTGGGAAAGACCTCACCATTCGATCTCCTGCCCCAAAACTCAAACACCTGAGGTTCGCCCTGTAATGCCTTCTGAAATTTCTGATACACCATCTTCATGTCATTCATTCCTTCAGGCGACAAATCGACCGGGCTTTTCCCCAAAAAATAACTGCGCGGATAGCCGTACATTTTAACCGCGCCATCATTGACATCTAAAAAAGTGCCATCCGTATTTTGAACATAGATGGCTTCTTCAACGGCATTGTACAATCCACGATAGCTTTCATCACTGGCTTTAAGCGCCTCCCGGAAGCGGACTTTATCACTAATATCACGGATGATCCCCACAATAGCCTTAGGCTTTCCCTCTGAATCGTAGAGCAAACTCAAGCGCATATCCACAAAAACTCGCTGGCCATTTTTGATCAACTGCTCTACTTCTCCACGCCATGAACCATTTCTTTTAACTGTGGCCATAATTTTTAAGCGCTCTTCTGCTGGGATATCCATCTCAATAACTTGATCTACAAATTTACCAATGGCGTGCTTTTCTGAGATGCCATAAAAGCGTTCAGCACTCTTGTTCCAATAATTTATTCTGTATTTCAGATCGGTAGCAATAATCGGATCATGGGCCGCTGACAGTAGCTGGGATTGATAGCGAATTTGCTCTTCCCTGGCTTTACGGTCTGTAACATCTTCTACCGTTCCCTCAATATATACATTGCCCTGTTCATCTCTAACTACACGAGCTTTTTCGCGAATGTATAACGGAGTTTTATCTTGTTTTAACCAGATATCTTCATGGACAATAAACCCATCGCTGTTAAGGACCTTTTTAAGAAACTTTTCTCTACCATCGGATCGTAAATATCCTTCTTTGTTAAGATCTCTGGTCTGTAAATCTTTTAGATTTTTATATCCCAACATATTCAAGAGGGCCGGATTTGCTGCCAGTACTTTCCCTTCCAGGCTGGTCAGATATATGCCGAACGGCGAATTTTCAAAAATATTTCTGAATCGTTCTTCACTCCTTTTCAGACGCTCTTCTGCCTCCATGCGCTCAATTTCCAGGCCGATTCGATGGGCAAAAAATTGAATCACTTCCAGCAATAATGAAACATGAGGGAGAGCATTCCGGCTAAAGGCGATAAATAGACCAATCTTTTCCCCTTCAGCCGAATAAACCGGAGTTCCCAGGTAGCCGTTGCCATTGAATTCTTTTAACAATGTATCCTGATCAAAAATACGACAGATGTTCTTTTTGACGCCATAGGCCCCATGTGTTAAAATGTACTCACTGGGCGTATTTTTTAAATCATAGGTAAAATTAGGTCGGATTTGCCCATTTTCATAAACCAATAAAGTGTGTATTTTATCGTTTGTTTCAGGATCCAACCGTCCGATTACGGCAAACTCTGTGCCCAACACACTGGCCAGGTTTTGCACCAGAGAGAGGAGAATTTCAGCAGAATTTTTACCTTTCAATTTTTTATTTATGATATCGACGCTATTCATGAGCAGCATGGATTGCTTTTCCATGCGGTTCATGTGGATGGCATAGCCAATATCTGCCGACATCTCATTTAATAACTCTTTTTCTTCATTGTTTAATGAAACATGTCCAGCCAGGCCTAAAATTAATCCGCCATAAATGCTATCTTTGAACGATAATAACGATAACACAATTTTTTGGCTACCTTCCAGTGGACTTTCTAATTCTTTAATTTTGAAATGCTCTCCAGAAGTAATGAGATCATGCATCAAGGTTTTTACCTGATCTTTAATAAAGAAGGGTAAAGGTTGATTCTGGTCGGTGTAAATTAATTCAACATTTAAATGATCATCCAGTTGAGCAATCCAGGCAAAATTAAAGTCGCTGTTGTCAGCGATTAAACGACAACTTTGGGTTAGTAATTCTTCTTCATCCCGCTCTCTGACAATCAATTGATTAATGTTTCGAATGACAGACAGAATGCGATTCAAGTGCGCCACTCTTTGTTGGGCCAGTTGTTTTTCCGTAATATCTGTAAGATAGCCTTCGATTAAGGTGTTGCCTGCTTCATCAATAATTTTACGCCCCTGGTCCCACACCCATTTAATCTGACCATCTCTGGTTTTTATTCGATAGGTCAATTGAAAAAAACGATTGCGACGCATCGCTTCCCGGATCAATTTTCTATCTTTGCTGCGATCTTCCGCTACAATTAAATCCCCAAATTTTATTTTTTTGTTAGCTACAATTTCATCGACACTATATCCTGTCAGTTCTTTGATCCCCTCGCTAAGAAAGGTCATGCTCCAATTTTCATCAATTTTGCAGCGATAGACCACACCGGGTATATGATCCATTAAATTCTTTAATTGTTGTTGAAGGGAGAACTGCGTACTCACATCACGAAAAACAAAAACGAACCCCTTTACATCCTTACTGGTGGATTCAAGTACTGGAACGATTGAAAGTTTTAGGATATGTATTTTCTTTTTTAAATTTTTTATCTCAATGGGCCGTTGCAAGACAACCGGTTGCCTCTTTTCCAGTACAGCACGGGCCAAATTGGAAATATCACCTACAAAAGTGGCTTGAAGGTTCACATTTAATAACTGTTTTAACGACTTTCCAACCAGTTTGCTGCTCTGTTGTCCCAGGATATGTTCTGCATTTTGATTGAGCAAAATAATTTTAAGCTCAACATCGGTTTCAATAATGGCGTCATCAATAACCTGTAATGTGATTTCCAATTGTTTCTTCTGAATTTCCAATTCCTTTTGCAGACGTTTGATATCCAAAATATCCCGGACAATGGTTACAACATGTTTATATTGCTTGCTTTCCTCAAGAGGAAGACTACTAACCTCAACCGGAACAACCGAACCATCAGCAGCGATCATTCTTGATTGATGGAAAAACTTTTCTTCAGACTCTTTCTTTTTGCTCTTGATGCCTTTCTTCATCTTTTGCCACTCATTGAATGGCAAAACGTTGCTCACCGGTCGCCCTATGATCTCTTCCGCCCTATAACCATAAAATTTTAGACCTTCGTCGTTCACATACTTAATTGTTCCGGAGAGATCATGAATAATTATTAAAGCCTTTATCGCCTGGTTAATCTTTTGAAAGACATCTTTACCCAAACATGATGGGTAGGCATGGACTAAATACTCCAGACACGCTTTTTCAAAAATGGTTTTTAACTTTAGGAAAAACGGTTCTAAGTGCGATTGCCATTTCTGTTGATACTGAATCCCAATAATCCCCTGACTGTTTGGAAGTTCTAAAGAGATTAAGGTTACCATATCCTTATCAGACAAAGTATGAGATTGGATGCTTTTTCTTTTCTTTTTTACAAAATTTTGTTCAAGTTGCAGAGGGACTTCACCCAATTTCAGATCATCTTTCCAGAGCTTACAGTTTAATTGCAGAAAAGCATTCGATATTTCTTTACAGGAGTTCAATTGCTGTATGGCGGTTTTTAGACTTTTTTCGTCTTTGTATTTCATCAACATTAAGGAGAGGAACTGCTTTTCAGAAACGCTTCGCGGGGGTACCATAACCGATCCTTTGTCTATAATTTAGTATAAGAAATAAATTTTCGGACATTTACGCTGTTTTTTTAGTTTATTAATGATTATACTTCGGAAAATCCCTCTATTGTCTCTGGCTGAATACTATCATTCAACTTATTTCCGAACAATTGGTAAAGAATTTCAGGGTTTTAATTTAAAAACCAAAACTTTATTCTCAATGTAGGGCATAGAAAATTGTCAAATAGCAGACAAATTTGCATAAGAATAAAAAGGTTTTTAAATTATAGGCTTTAAATATTGAAAGAAAGGGAGAAAATTCAATGGCCTATGTTTGTGAGATTTGTGGAAAGCGTCCAATGGTTGGGAATAATGTGAGTCATGCTCATAATAAAACAAAACGTCGTTTTATGCCCAATCTTCAACGGATTCGCGTACAAACACCTAATGGAGTAAAACGGATGCGGGTTTGTACCAGTTGTATTCAGGCGGGTAAAGTACAAAAACCCAGTTTAGCATAAGTCGGCTTTTTAAGTCGACTTTTTTTATATTATCTTCATAGCCCCCAGTAAGAACAACATCGTCGAAACAATAAAATAAAAGATACTCAGGGGCTCCACAATAGGGGGAACTCCGGAATGCTTGTTCACAAACTTTAGCTGTGACAGGCCAAACCAGGTACCCAGAATGCCAAGGACGCAGTTAAAATAGTGCATCAAGGGCAAAAACAATAGATTGAACACAAAGACAATGGGTGACAAAATAAAGAAAAAGATACTCATCCAGCGTTTCCATCGGTGCCTTCTACGACCGATGGTCCTTTTGTAACGGATATGCGTTAACCAGATAAAATTAAACAAATTCAAAATAATAACCAGGCTAATGATAAATTCCCAGCGTCCTATCATCTTTTCTCCTGCCTATTTAGGCCAACTTCTTTATTTAAAAATTTGCGAACCGATCAATACAACAGACGACATCCCAGGTGCTCGATTTCCGAACATTTTTGCTTGCCATCGAATGGTTCATGCTTTAATATCTGAAATGTTTTATTTTTTCTCCCTTTTCTCCGATTTCGGTCATGGCCTCAATGCCGATATTCAAATGCAACTCCGTAAATTGTTGTGTAACATAGGCGTCGGATTCTTCCGTTTTAACACCTTCGGGGGTTAACGGCAAATCGCTAACCAACAACAAGGCGCCACGGGCAATTTCATTAGCGTGTCCTACTATAAAAATCGTGGCAGTCTCCATGTCTATGGCAATTGCAGAAATACTCTGCAAATACTGTTTAAATTTCTCATCCCATTCCCAAACACGGCGGTTGGTTGTGTAAATCACTCCGGTTCTGTATTCCTGACCATATTTTACGATTTTTTCTGATACAAACTTATGGAGTTTAAAGGAAGGCAGGGCCGGGACTTCCGGAGGGAAGTAATCATTACTCGTGCCCTCTCCTCTTATGGCAGCAATGGGTAAAATGAGGTGGCCAATTTCCGTAGAACGCTTTAAGCCCCCGCATTTCCCTAAAAATAAAACGCCCTCCGGATTTCGGGCGCTTAACAAATCCATTATGGTTGCTGCATTGGGTGAGCCCATTCCAAAATTAATGATGGTCAATCCATCGCTATTGGTTGCAGTTTGCATGGGACGGCCCTGTCCCTTGATTTCGCAATTGAAACGCCGGGCAAACAGATTGATGTAATGGGCAAAATTGGTTACCAGGATGTAATCACCAAATTCATCGATCTGAGTACCGGTATATCGGGGTAGCCATAATTTTGCCAGGTCCAGCTTACTGAGGCTTTGTGAGTTTTTATTTTGCGTTAAAGGATCCATCGTACATTCTCTGTTTTATTTTTGCTGAATAAAATGTACAAATGAAATCGATTTGTACCAAAATAAAATAGATCCAATTTCAAAAGACAACAGAGCAGCAACCTTTAAAAACCGCAAAGAGCGCACAATAGTAATTAGAATACTTCCTTCAGAAGATAAAATGCAATAGCGTGCGAAAATTTTTGTGCCGTGTGGTGGAGTGAAACTGTTGAATTGTTGATTTGTTGAATGGTTTGATGTCACTTCCCAGAGAATCGCAATTTCCGCTGCGTTCTAACCGGCTAAAGCGGCCAGACAATTAAGAAAATTTCACACACAAGCCTTCGATTTTTATTCTGGGAGAGGGGGATCGAGGGGGTGAGGGCTAATTCGTGAAATGACTTCTGCTGTTAGAGGAGTAAAGTTAAGAGTATATGAGTATAAAAGTTAAAGGGGGCTTGGGCACCGGCCTGTCATTTTTTAAAGAAGTTTTTTTGATTGAGGCTCTGTTGCCTTAGATCTTTTGAAGAAAGCATTCGAATCAATCATGGCTTTTTTAATCAGAAAATTTTCATGAGAATTTGGGCAATTGACATCGACATACTCAGGGAGCGATGTGCTGAAAGAATTTGTTTTTCTTGTCGAAAATGAATATTATTGATTTAATCGTAAACGAGTAAGGATTTAATATGAAAGTCCTGTTCTTTTTATTTTTGCTTTTATTCGTTTCCTATGCATCCGCAGATTTCAAAATAGCCTGGTTATCGGACACGCATGTTTCCAATTATACCACAGGTCCGGAAAATTTAAAAGCAGTGGTACGCGATATAAACCAACAAAGCGATATTGCCTTTGCCGTGGTTAGCGGAGACATTACAGACACCAATACTGGCAACAATCTTTTGTGGGCTAAATCTATTTTAGATAGCCTGACGGTGCCCTACTACATTATTCCTGGTAATCACGACACCAAATGGTCCGATTCCGGCTTAGAAAATTTTCGCAAACTATTCAAGGATGATAAATTTATCTTTGATTTTAAAGGCTTTACATTTATCGGGCTGCACCAGGGCCCGGTTTTGCGCATGGCGGACGGGCATTTTGCACCTGATGATTTAGTGTGGTTGCAAAAACGCTTAAAACAGTTAAACAATCCGCAGCAGCCTATCGTATTTGTAACCCATTATCCCATATTCCCTCCCCATCATGTGGATAACTATCTGAAATTTTTGAAAGTTATCCGAAATTACAATGTAAAAATGATTTTATCCGGTCATGTACATCGTAATACGCGCGCCAATGCTTATGGTTTTCCTCAGGTCACTGCCCGTTCCATTTTGGCAAAAAATGGATCACCGGCCTACAATATCATTCTGTGTAACAATCAAAATTTTACTTTTCTGGAAAAAATTGTAGGGAACACGCAACTAACACCATGGACAAAGGTCGATTTGAAGCAAAGCTACCAAATAACCGACTCTCTACTCGTTAAACCCGATTTCTCGGTCAATCGCAAATTCCCGCAAATCCATGAATTGTGGAGCATTGCCTTTCCCTCATTAATCACAGCAGCGCCCAATTCAGATGGGCGTTTTGTTTACATAGGCGATCATGCAGGCCGTGTACATTGCATCGACCGGCAAAATGGGAAAATCCAGTGGACACGTTCTTTGCCGGGCGCACTGTTTTCCCAAATCACCCTCTCCGGGAATAAATTGCTCATGACCTGTGTAGACAGCAACGTGTATTGCCTGAATTCGACAAACGGTTCAAAGCGATGGCAATTCAAAACCCGCGCTCCACTCTTTTCTGTTCCGCTGGTACAAAGGGATACAGTCTTTGTGGCGGCCAATGATGGAAATGCTTACGCCCTAAATCTCAATTCCGGTGAGTTGATCTGGAAAGGCGAAGGAATCTGGGGATATACTGAATGCAAGCCCTTGCTGACAGCGGGTAAACTGGTCTTTGGAGCCTGGGATGGGACCTTTTATGCTTTTGACGAGAGGAATGGCCAACTAATCTGGACGTGGCCCAAAAAGAATAAGAACATTCTCTTCTCCCCGGCCGCTTGCTGGCCGGTGGCCTTACAGGGACAACTTTTCGTCCCGACACCCGATCGTTATTTAAATAATATTGATCTTAAAACCGGGCAAACCAACTGGGCAATCCATCGTTTTAAGGTCAGGGAATCCATTGGCAGCGACGGCCGGATGGTCTTTGTAAAAACGATGCAGGACACGCTTTTAGCCCTTCTCCCCGATCGGAGTGCATTGCGTTTGCAGTGGGTTAACAATCTGGCATTTGGTTATGACTTTGCCAATTCCATGATTCAATTAAAAGATGGATGCGGATTCTTTGGGACAAAAAATGGACTGGTTGTCTGCTTCGATGCTAGGAATGGTCAGCTCTTGTGGCAGCATAAAATTGGAAATAGTTTTATCCCCACTGTGTTGCCCATTTCTAAAAACAGGGTTATCGTCAGTAGCATGGACGGCCTGGTGGTGGAAATTACCTCGGGAAAACAATAAACCTTTAAACCTCTCAATCATTCTGGATTAGAATACTTCCTTCAAAACTTCAATCCCGCTTAGTAGGATGCGAAAATTTTTTGCTGTGTGAAGAAACAAAACTGTTGAATTGTTGAATGGTCTGGCCAGAGGGGCATGTCCCCGAGGATCGGGATCTGGAATGACGCTCGGCACAAAGCATCACTGATTGTCATTTCGCCCTTACAAAGTCTCGAGCTGAAGCTCGAGTTACGTTGCGCTTGCGAATGGTTTGCTAGTGTAAGGGATTCTCAGAATGACATGCCGGCACGGGCCTTCATCGCCTGGGCGCCACTTATCCTTTTACAAATTAATTCGTAATTCGTCATTCGTAATTTTTAATTTAAAAATGCTTCTCTGTGCTCTCTGTGGTTGCTTAAATCTCTGTGGCATTGTTTTTGGTTACAGCTGTGCGGTCTTAGAGGTGGTAAGCAATGATTGCTGGCTTTAATACTTAAGCGGTTTGGGTTTAATGGGCCCTTCCATTTTAGCGTGTACAAACTGATCAACCACTGCATTTTCCGTATTGTACAAATCATCCAATGTCCCATTGAAGATAATTTTGCCCATGTGCAGCATTACAACACGATCGGCAACACGGCTCACGCTTTGCATATCATGGGTTACGACAATGGAAGTAACGCCCAGCTTATCATTCAGATCGTTGATCAGATGGTCGATATTGGCGGCCATAATGGGGTCCAGTCCGGTGGTTGGCTCGTCATAGAGCACGTATTTGGGGTCCATGATTATGGCCCGTGCCAGGCCCACGCGTTTTTTCATCCCGCCCGAAAGCTCAGAAGGATACAATTTTTCGGTGCCTGGCAGGCCTACCATCTCCAATTTTTCAGCCACTTTTAAACGAATCTCCTTTTCAGTAAGATTGGTATGTTCGAACAGGGGTAAACCGACATTTTCGGACACGGTCATTGAATCGAATAAAGCAGCGCCCTGAAACAAAAAGCCAAATTGTTTACGCAAATAAAACAGATCTTTTTGACTTATCTTTTTGATGGGCACATCATCGATTAAAATGTAACCGTCATCAGGTTGCATCAGATTTAAAATATGTTTGAGTAAAACGCTTTTGCCGCATCCACTGCGGCCGATTACCACTAATTTTTCGCCATCATGAATTTCAAGATTGACCCCCCGTAATACAATCTTTTCATCAAATGATTTTTTAAGACCAACAATTTTAATCATTCTGGCTAATCCCCGGATTTTCCTTAAAACAATAAAACAGAAAGCAAATAGTCATTTAACAGAATCAGGGCCGCAGACAGGACAAAGGCCCGAATGGTAGCCTTGCCCACGCCCTCTGCGCCGCCTTCGGTATTAAATCCTACATGGCAACCAATAATGGCCGTTACGCCTCCAAATACAAAGGCCTTGATTAATCCGGACATCACGTTCATAATGGTAAAAAATTCTTTGACGCTGCCAAAAAAGATTTCCGGTGGTAAATCCAGGTTTAAATAGGCTACCACATAAGCGCCCATCAGGCCTACAAAATCGGAAAAGACCGTTAAAATGGGAACCATAACAAAGCCGGACAGGATGCGGGGCAAAGCCAGATAACGCAAAGGGTCGATGGCCAGAGCTTCCAGGGCGTCGATTTGCTCTGTTACCTTCATGGTACCCAGTTCAGCGGCAATAGAAGCCGAAACTCTGCCGGCGGCCACCAGAGCTGTAAGTACCGGTCCCAATTCAATAAAAATGGCAATGCTGGTGGCCGCCCCCAGATAATTAAAGGAAATGTAACCTTCTAACTGATAAGCCGTTTGAACGGAAGCCACGGCTCCGGCAAACACGCCCACAAAAATAACCAGAGGCAAAGAGCGGACGCCAATTTGCATCATTTGTTCCAGAATTAAAAATCGCGTACGCCATATTTCTGAAAAATACTTTAGCGTTTTCCAGATCATGATAAAAATGGCGCCGGCCTCATTAAAAAAGTAGAGGGTTCTTCTCCCAATTTCTTCCAATAGTCGGATCATAATTTAAAAATCTACCCCAATAGAAAAATAGTGCATCGGTTTCGTCGAAGTTTTTAGATCGTAACGCCAGGCAATATCGTACTTTAAAATAAATCCCAAAAAATAGAGGAAAACACGAGTGCCTACGCCATAGCCCATGACGATGTCTTTTAATCGTCCGTCTTTTATTCCTCGAAAACCCTGTTGATGGTCTGAATTCCAGGCTGTTCCAACATCGGTGAATAACACGCCTTTTATGTTGTAAAATCGCATGGGGGGAAAGCCCAATTCCATGGATGAAATAAAAGGAAAACGGAATTCGCCATTGAACAACACGACATTGTTGCCCGTTTTTTCGTAGAAACGCGCGCCGCGTAAGGGCGTAATGAATTCAGAAAAGTAAACGTCATAAACAGAAGTCAGACGAATATCACCATTAAATTTACGGTTCAACCAGTTTTCGGTGCCTCCTAAAAAGAACTGCTGTGGATTTTTACCGCGGCTTAATCCGGCGTTGAGCCGAAGCCCAATGTTGTAATTATCGGTCAACTTAAAATATTTACGCAAATCGACCATGGCCGTTGTAAATTCAGGGCTGTTTTTTGTGTAGTGCGGGCTGGCAATCAAACTAACCGCCCCTCTGAAGCCTTCCCGCGGAGCGGTGTCTGTGTAAAACCATTCGGAATTGTCAAACACGTAACGAATGCCGGGTAAAATACTGTTAACGGTTTGCGTGTAAGAATCAATGTAAAAATACTCCAGCGAAGCATTCCACCAATTGACAAACATATCCACTCTGGAAAATTTACTGAAAGGATAAGAGGCCAGGAACCAGGCCCCGTAATTGCGGTAACGGATCAGACCATAATAAGCAGAAAAATAGGTGTTGGCGTAATTGAACAGCGTAATTCCAAAATCCGTACGCTTTGGCAAATACAGATACTGCAGATTGATGTAGCTATTACGCAAATCGAATACCAGATTGGTGCCCAAAAACACCTTATGATCGCCCAACACATCACTAAAGGCAATGGCCGTGTATCCCTGAAATCCCCACAATGTATTGTAATACGCCTCGCCATTGACCAGATCCGGTGAAAACTTCACACGATAGTTGTGTATCTTGTAATGGCCGTCTTCAAATTTGTACTCTTTTTCATTCAGTTTTACCTTGACTTTTTTAACACGCGTCCTGCGATCCAGATCGGCAAACACATACCGGCTGAAATCCATGGTTTTGGGTACGGTCACCTGTTTTTGCACCGAATCTAAATTGGTTGTTTTCCTTCCTCTGGCTATCAGAGGCTTTTTCTTTTGTGCCAACTTCTTAAAAAAGACCGTTTTGGTCAAATGCACGGGTTTTAATTCCAGTGGATTTTTAATCAGGTAGATATCCCAGCCGCCTTCTTCGAAGGAGGCAAAGACCAGTTGTTTGCCATCCTGATCCATGGAAAGCTGAAAGGCTCCGGTTAACAGATTGGTTACCGCCCAGCTACTGTCGGTTTCCAGATCGTGGCGGTAAATATTAAAAATACCATTTCGATCGCTAACATAAAACAATGTCTTGCCATCCGGTGCAAAAATAGGATCACTTTCCCGATAAGGTGTACTGGTAACGCGCCGCATGGGGCCGCCATCTTTACTGATGATGTAGATATCCAGATTTCTGTAATTGTGCCGGGTAATATCAAAATTTTCAGGAATCGAGTCGGGATTCACGTACTGGCCCCGATCTGAAACAAAGACAATCTGTCGTCCATCTGCAGACCATTCCGGATAACCATCCGAAAAAATATCATTGGTTACATTGGAAAAGGCCTCTTTTTTTAAGTTAAAGATGTAAATATCGCTCTGGCCATTTAAATTCCCGACAAAAGCAATTTCATCGCTTTTCGGAGACCAGGCTGCAGAATAGATGCCATCAAAATTCAGTTTGTACTGTTTAATTTTGTCTTTTTCTAAATCGTAAACGTAAAGGGCGTCTCTGTCGCCCGCTTTAGCCGCAAAAACGATCTTTTTACCATCTGGCGACCAGCCCATCCCTGGCGTGAGCCATTTCAATTCTTCAAAATTGGTCGATGTTTCGCCTTTGATTAACCGTTTGACAATTTTGTTCTCCAGGACATCCATCAGATAAATGGACTGTTTACCGTCCATGTCGGACAGAAAGACCATTTTGTCGCCGCGCGGGGAAAGCGTGGGGCTACTATTTAAAAAATGTTTTTTCTTTTTATGATCCGTCAGCTGCCTGGCGATTTCGCTGGCCTCTTTTCGGTTGGCAATGTCCGGCCAGTATTCCTTGCGCATGGCTTTTTGCCATTCTTCCGAAAGTTCTTTGAGATCAATTCCCAGCGCCGATTTAAAGGCGCCTTCGAAGCGAAAACTACTTTTGATCTTATGCAGTATTTCGCTAATCTTCTGATGGCCGTACTTTTCGGCAATGTAACGGAACAGGCTCTGACCTCCCTGGTAAGCCAGGTAATAATTCAAATATTCAATAGGGGGCAGATAACCCGATATGGTGGCATCGCGAATAATCATATCGGCTCGCGTATCCCATTCAATGGAAAAGTACTCAGCCAGACCTTCGGCAAACCAGGTAGGGACGGGCACAACCTGGCCCGAGATAATGGATTGCAACGATCCCCCGTAAAGCATATCATTCATTACGGCGTGTACCAATTCATGATGAACCACATGCTTTAGCTGGTCATACGAACCTTCAAAAGGCAAAACCACGCGATTTTTAAACAGCTCGGTAACACCGCCCACACCTTCTGGCAGGAATTGATCAATGACATTGGTTTGTTGGAAATCATTGTGCGAGTTATAGACAATGATCATGACGCGTTTAGAGAGTTCATAATCGAAATCCTGGCGGAGGTCCACATAAGAACTCTCGGCCATGTTGGCCACGTAAGTAGCCAGCCTATAGCCCCCTTTGTAAAAATAGACATCAAAATGCTCGGATTGGATGTAGTACCATTTAAAATTTTTGTATTGTACCTTATTCTGGCCAAACTGGGCAAAGGCCAGTGTTGTAATCAAAAGTTGAAAAAAGATTAAGGCTCGCAATCGATACATTATTATGCCTCCCATAAATTAAATTTTAAAGTAAAGATAATAATATCAACTTTCAAGCCAAATGTTGGTTGCACCTCATTTTCTTTAGCCGTAAATTCTTCTTACTGTTTACTAATGAAATTAAATTGAGTTCAATGGTCATGAAGAAAATAATCGTGTTATTTCTCGCTCTGCTGTTTAGCATGTCAGGCTGCGAAGAGAAAAAAAACAGCTTGCTGGACAAAGATTCATTTGCCATACTTTCGGCTAAAACTTTCCTCATCCGCTATTCAGGTTTAGAATCAGAACAAAAATCACAGCTTATAAAACAACTCTTCCTCAACGCCGGAGTTTCTGCGCAGGACTATTTAAAAACAAAAGCCTATTACGCACAAGATCCCTATTTTTGGGAGGTGGTTTACAAAAAAATCAACGCCTATTTGTCCACCATCCACCCGGATTCAGCAGCCCATCTTTTTCTCATTGGTAAAGAAATGCCAGATAAAAACCGTTCTCAACACAAAAAAAGACCCGACACAGAATAATCTATTCGTTATCGGGTCCGATTGAAATCGTTTAAGGTTTTGGTATCTTAGCTGACAATTTCCTGGGAAACCTGAATATTTTGCGTATTGTCAGTTGCCAGGGTGGAAACATAAAAATCAGCCAGTACTACACCGGCAATGGCAGGTAAAAAATCTTCCCGACCTAAAATTTCCAGATTATCATCAAACGTAAGCGCTTCTGGTAGAAATCCTATGATTCTTTTTTCACTGAGATTAAGGAGCGGGCTAAAGTAATTTTCCCAGATTTTTACGACATTTTTTTCTCCGGGCCAGTTCACCAGAGCTTTGACGTACCAGGCAATGGTCCAGGGCCAGATAGCCCCATTAAAAAAACGATCATTGCGGTTTCCTTCCCTTTTCAAATTTTTAAAAGCAAAACTTTTATCGTACACCGAACGGGAACGTAAACCGTAAGGAGTTAACAATTCTTCGTCGATTCTTTTCAAGATGATATTGGCTATTGCCTGGTCAAACGGTTTATAGGAAAGGATCAGTGGAATGATTTGGTTAATCCTGGAATCCTGATTTTTTTCATTAAAATTGATGAAATCGTAGAATCCGTTTTGCTCCGGCAAAATGAATTTTTCAGTAAATGATTTGGCAACTTTTTTTGCTAACTGCCGGTATTTAAAGGCATAGCGTTTTTTACCGAGTTTGGAACTAAAATTTTCCATAATTTTTAAGGCATTGTACCATAAGGCATTGACTTCTAAGAGTTTCCCGTACCTAACAATGCTCCCTCCATCGTGTTTTAAAGGAATCCAGGAAACATTAATTTTTTTCTCTCCACTAAAAATTAAGCCGTCCTTATCAGCATAGGTATTAAAATTCGTGCCTTTCTGGAACGAATCGATCATGTCGCGCAGACTATCATAGATCGTTTCAACAAACTTTAAATCCCCGGTTTTGTTAAAATAGAGATGGATCAGCTCAATAAGCCACAAACTCAGATCGATTTGATTGTAAATCGGCCGCTGGTCGGCCATGGGATAATTGGAAGGGAGAATACCGGCCTCAAGTTGGTCCAATAGATCGCTTATGGTATTCTTGATTAATTCATAGCTTTCCGATAGCTGTAGGAAGGCAATTAATTGCTGAATAAAAAAGAAAGTGGTTGATTTATCCTGAAGATGAGAGGTTGGGAACCTCAATCTATCTTCTTTTAACTGGACGGAACGTTGAAAATTTTTTATCAACGTTTTGAGTTGAACGTTTTTAGGATTGTAATTAAAATAATGTGCTCTTCGGCGTTTGTTTTCATTATAATATTGCTCTTCAAAATCGAGCATAAATCGATCAAGGGCATGGGTGGAAATGAATAGGTCGAATGTTTCATAAGGTTTCAAATCGACCTGGAAAAAGCCCGGATTAAACAAATCTTCTGCTCCTGATTTGTATTTAGTGCCATCTTTGGGATAGATAAATCCGTGATACCACAATGTAGCCGGAATAAATTCACCTTTATCTAGATAGACATAGAGTTCTGGCATGGCAGGCCTGGGCGCCCATCGTACAAAGGATTCGCCTAAATAGGTATCGGTATTCAAACCCTGAGTTTCAGTATTCAAATGATTATTAAACCGAACCGCCAGAAAGGGCTTGATGACCAGAGTGACCGGTCGTCCCTGATTCATTAACTCATATCTGACAAACAGAATATTCTGATTCTCTAACAGGAACAAAACCTTGCGAATTTTCCGGTCTTCTATTTGAAAATAAAAAGTTGGAAAGGGATCAAAGAGAAATCGTTCCTGATATTGATAGCCATGGGGATAGATATTGTCTTTGTAGGCATTGGTTGAAATTTCGTACAGTTTATTTTCTACAAAAATAGTCTCTTCAAATTTAGCTAAGGTAACGACTTTGCGATTTAAAACAGGATGGGGGACAACCAATAATCCGTGTTCCCGACTGGTGTTCATACCGCATATGGTGGAAGAAGAATACGCACCAAGAGAGTTTGCCTCGAGCCATTCAAACAGCCGAGATTCTTCAATATCTCGTAACACATCCTTATGAAATTCCATAGTATTAATCAGACTCCCAAATTAAATGATTAAACAGTTTCCTATTATTGCTAAAAAAAAAGTATCTGTTGATGACACAAATCAATTATTGCGCACCTTTTCTTTTAATAACCGCAACAAACGTTTCCCATAAAAGTTTAAGGTATCCTTTTAAAGAGATATACTCACTATATTCACCTAAATTATGGTCTGCACTTTTGGAAAGCGAGACCAAAGCGGACTGGAAAGAATCGTGTAAGGCCCGTTCTTCAGCGCTTAACTCCGATCTTCCTCTTGCTTGCCAAAAACCGGCCAACCCTAAACGGCCCTGAAAACGAATGCGTGCCATATCCGATAGGTCCAGGTTCGAACTTCTTAATCCTTCGGCCTGTAAAGCCTCAGCCTCATAAGTAGGTAAAGCCCAAATTCCAACCAAACTCATATCCCCTTTTAACACATTGATAAGCAAAGGCAATTCATCTAAACTGGTTTTACGAAGGAATCTCCCAATTCTGGTAACTCTTGGATCATTTTCAATTTTACGATAAGGCCCGCTTTCGTAAATATTTTTGGTTTCTAAATCTTTTAACCTTTTATCTGCATCTGTATACATCGTTCTGAACACATAATATTTAACAGCTTCTTCTTCGATATACTGATAATGATCTTTACCTTTCGATTCTATTCTGGGCCGCTTCAAACGTTTACTAACATAAAACACAGGACCGGCTGAATCAAGCTTTATTAGCAGGGCAATGACTAAAAATAAAGGAGATAAAAGAAGTAAAGCAAAAAAAGCTACAATTTTATCAATGAGTCCAATAATAAATCGGTCTCGTTTAATCCTAAAGGGTTCTTTAAAATGTTCACCGATAATAAAATCTTCTTCGACAAAAGTACCAAATAGCGTTTTAACCGATATATAACAGTTTTTGGCTACTACAGAATCTTTTAGTTCAACCATCTTGCCAACATAGGTATTATCTAAAATAATACTACGCTCAATCGTGGCATTCCGATCTATCTTAACGTTATTGCCGATTATAACCGGTCCCCGAATACTTACTTCTCTTGCAATTTCCGTATTTCGTCCGATCAATATCGGCCCGATGGCTTCCTCTTTTAAATTTGTTCTTATTTTGCAATTATCACCAACGATAATATTCTCAACAAGTTCTGTCCCCGAAATCCAGTCTTTGAATAATCCTTTTTCAAGCAAATGCAAATTTAATTCCCAATAATAATGCAAAGTGTTTAAAGGCTCGAAAATTCCATCAATTTCTACCACGTTAATGGCTATGTTATCTGTAAGGAGTTGGGGAATCAAATCTTTAGTTATAAAATTAATTGATTTATTTTCAAGATACTTCAATAATTCTGGTTCAAAAATATAAAGTCCTGTAAGAATATTGACTTTTTCATCTTTTTTTGATTGTTCAATAGGGCTAATTTTTTTCAAACGTTTTTCTTGTGGATCAAATTCTATGGCATAGTGATCTTTAATCGGATTAAATTTTTTACAAACAACTGAAAGTTTCTTGTTAGATTTTTTATGAGTTTCAATTAGATTTTGCCAATTAGTAAAAATAAAAAATTGTGCATCGCTATAAATGAACGATTCGTTGGACAGAAAACTTCTGATTTTTTGTAAAGCTCTAAAATCGCCCTTAAGTTCTTTTTCCAGCGAATAAGAGATATGGACATTCCATTCTTTACCATCCTTAAAATATCGATCAACCTGTTCTGGATATTGGTGCAAAATGATTTTTATATCATCAATTTTTGCTTGAGCAGCTTGTAAAATATAATATTCTAACATAGGGCGATCCAATAGCTGAACCATCGCTTTAGGTATTAAGCGTGTCAAAGGATCCAGTGAGGAATCAATACCTGGAACGTAGAATACACTTTTCATAATTATTCCTTAAAAACTTTCTTTAATTCCAAATAATGTCCTTCTTTTTCATCTTTAATAGATCGAACTTCATCCATGAACTTTACAATAATCGAAAGCCCCATTCCGCCTGGTTTTAGTTCCTTAACCAATTGTTTTTTATCGAGCTCAATATTTATTTCTTTAAACCAAAGTCTTAATACTTTTGGATTTTCAATCAAACCATGCAATTCCCCATCCAGGGTTTTTAAAATGAGATGATCGGTTCCAACAAATTCTTTAGGATAAGGAGGATATTTATCCTTGATTTTTAATCCCTTACCTCGATCGGGAAAGCGAATGGACAGAGCAGGAGGATTCAACTCAAAATGGATGAGAGCCATCCCATCTTCAGGTTGTGGTGTATGGCGCAACACATTTACGAAGGCTTCGTTTACGGTAAATCGCAAACGTTGAGCCAGCAATTCGCTATCCTCCACATCGATGTGCTTCACAATCAATTCAACGAAATTTTCAACGATTGTTAAATACTTTAAATTCGCTGGAACCGATAAAATGATCTGATCACTCATAATTCAAAAACTGTTTAATGCATCCTCTTCATTATCAAAGATATCAAAGATCCGATATAACCGTGTTAATTCAAACATTGCTCTTACCGGCGGTTGAAGGCCCACAATTTTCAAATCTCCTTGATGGGTTGTGGCTTTTTTTAGTCCGGCCACCAGAGCTCCTAAAAATGAGCTATCTACAAATTCACAGGCGCTTAAATCTACCACTACTTTGGGGCTGACTTCATCTATTTTTTTCAAAAGTTCTTCCTTCAAAGCACCATAAATTTCTACAGTAGCACGTTTTTGATGTATCCTAACTACCAAAATATCATCTTTTACTTCAAAAGAAAAATTCATAATAGTACTCCTCCTATGTTAATCTTGTTACTTTTTCCCAAGTCACCTTTTGTTTTCCGTTGACGAAACGATAAAAACCGGAAAAAACAGCTATGTTCATCATTGTAAAAAAAAGGGGGATTGTAAAAATTTTTATCTTTTTATGTTTTAATTCTAATAGCCACCCAAAGAGAGCAAAAAGGTAAAAAAGACTTTGTAAGATGGCTAGCCAGGTATAGATCCCATCCATTCTAAGTGCCAATATAATGTTCAACAGGTAAATAATCACTAATAATGGCGGGACGACCGCCCAACGTAACATACGGTGAGAAATATATTGAAATGAAAGCAACCCAAATTTGCGTATATTAGTTAATTTTCGTAAACGTACCATAGCTTGAAAGCCCCCAGCTGCAATGCGCACTTTCCTTTTAAATTCTTCTCGGATCGAAATGGATGGGTCTTCGTACGAAATCGCTTCCGGTTCATAAACCACTTTATAGCCCTTAGACGCTATTAATAATGACATGACAAAATCTTCAATGATAGAATCCTCTGGCACAGGCTCAAACAATTCTTTTCGAATGGCAAAAATTTCACCTGCTGCTCCTACGACGGTAAATAATTCCGAATCTTTTCTTTTCAAGTATGATTCGTATTTCCAATAGAGTCCCTCGCCTTCACCGGCGGTTGATCCTTCTTCGGCTTTTACGCGTTTTTCACCAGCTACGCAACCGACTTTTGGATGCCGGAAATGCCGGATTAATTTACGGATGGCCTGGGGATTAAACATCGAATTAGCATCGGAGAAAACAATAATCTCACCTTTAGCCAGCGGTACGGCACGATTAACAGCTGCTATTTTTCCTCGTCTTTCAGGCTGGTATAGTACACGTACATCTGGATATTTTGCCAACTTTTCGTTCGTGCGGTCGGTTGAGCCATCGGTTACAAACATAATTTCTAATTTTTCTCTGGGATAATCCAGTTGATAGGTATTCTTCATTTTGGCATCGATCACCGATTCTTCATTATACGCCGCCACCAAAAGCGTAACCATGGGTTCATAGCTCTCTTCCGGAACAGACCTATCTTCAAAAGTTTTAAATTTACCTATTTTCGGATTAACCCTCACAATCCCGTAACCTTCGGGTAATTTGATTAGATAATGGAAGCCCGGAATCTTGGTCAAAATGCTAATTAAGATTCCATAACCAAAATAAGCATAAAATACAATACCAATGGCAATCCAGAAAATCCATTCCATTACATATTCTCTGTAATTTGGGTTAACTGTTTAATAAAAATGAATATAGAAATGCCAAACAAAACGATTGCGACCACATCGGACAAGGCAATTCCATCGTGATAATTCAGATAAACCAATACTGGCCCTTCAACACTTCTTGGTAAATCGGCTACTACCAGATACAAACTAAACGTAAAAAGTACCAGGCTAAGCACAATTTTAAAGATGATCGATGTAATAATCGAGTGATTATGCATTTCTTTTCTTTGTTGATAATAAAAATCAACTTGCTCGCTGTCAAAATATGTTTTTGTTAATGTCTCTTCTATTTGATCTAATATTCCTATTAATTCGCTACGTAATTCATCGTCAAGAACTTTTTTATCCTGTAATTTTTGCTCAACCTTATGTTGATAATCAAAGTCTATTCTCTGAAATTTACCTTCAATTCCCTCAAGCCCTGGACGATCTGCTTTTCTTCTTTTTTTATTCTTCTTCATTGCCTATCTTCTCAATGATTCAAGTTCTTGCAAGTGAAATTTTTGATTTTTTAGAAAAATGCCATTTCAGAGAGGCCAAATATGCTTTAATCCCCCGAACAGCATCTTTGTATTCTTCTGAATTTTTATCTTTAATGAGCTTGATCAAAGCAAACCGTGCAATCCAGAAAAAATGGTAAATGGTTGTTCGAATACGATAAATCCAATATGTGTACCAGGGATAATGTTTTTTGAGAAAAATGTAAAAACTTTTGTAATTTTGAATGAACATTTCCACGTGCCGTTGAGAAGAAGCTGCCTTACCGTAATGAATAATTACAGCATCTGGTATGTACACAATTTTAGCGCCTGTTTCTTTGATGCGCCAGCACCAATCCACCTCTTCTCCATAAATGTAAAACTGCTCATCCAGAAGGCCGATCTTATCTACAATGGTTTTTCGAACCATTAGAACAGCTCCACGGGCCCAGTCAATTTCTCTTACCGAGGAGTGGTCCCAAAATGCTACTAATTTTTTAGACAGGACTTTACTATCCGGAAACAGCATAGGAATGAACCGATTTTCAAGTAAAGTACGCCAGAAGGAGTAAAAATTACCCACACTTTTTTGTAAAGTCCCATCGCCGTTTAACAATTTACTTGAACAGGCACCAACGTCCGGATGGTCATCCATATACTGTACCATCTTGTCTATGGCATGATCGAGTACCTTGGTATCGGGATTTAAAAGAAGTATATATTCGCCTTGAGCCAGTGGAATGGCTTGATTATTGGCAGCAGCAAAGCCTCTATTTTCTTTATTGGCAATTAAATGGACGCGCGGAAAATTCTGACGTACCATATCGGCGCTGCCGTCCGATGAGGCATTATCCACCACAAAAACTTCAAATGGTACGGTGGTTTCATCATAAACTGAATGCAAACATTGTCTTAACAATTCCCGTGTATTCCAATTGACGATAATAATAGAAACTTTCATAGATTCCTCTGAATCTTTTTAATCATCTCCGGCAGATAATACAAAGGATCATCTGGGATGTTGACCTTAAAAATTTGCTTAAAACGGTCGATTTTTGCTGTAAATTTCACTACTTCCACGGTTCTGGGTGGATCGACCACAATTTTACTTTCGGTATTGGCCAATTTCATAATCCGCTCAGCCAGATCAAATAAAGTAGTACCTATCCCCGATCCCACGTTGGTCGGACCTTCGAGGGCCTGCTGATTTTCCATTGATTGCATGAGCGTTTCTACCACGATTTCGATGGAAACAAAATCAATAACCTGCTTCCCCCCGTAAATATGGATGTCCTGATTGCTGAACACATTGTTTAAAAAAATGGGAATTACACGATCAAAATCGCGCTCACCATACACATTAGCCAGACGTAAAATAACGACTTCCAAATCGCCCATATTTTGAAATACCTGGCAATATTTTTCACCTGCGACTTTACTGGCGCCATAGGTATTTTTTGAAGTTAACGGATGATTTTCATCCACCGGCAAATACTGGGCTTCACCGTAAGCTTCCCGAGAAGATGAAAAAATCAATCGTTTTACACCGTGTTGCCTACAGGCTTTTAATACATTAAATGTACCAACCACATTGGAATTAAAAGAATAATCAATATCCTGCACAGCTCCCAAAACATTGGATTGTGCTGCCAGGTGAAAAACTATGTCAATATCTGTAAACTGGTTTTCAATTTGATCATAAAAGCGGATATCGGTTTGGAAAAACTCTATTGCGTCTTTTTCCAGATGTGATTGAATATTTTCTTTTTTACCGCGGTGCAAATTATCCAGCACGCGTACTTTAAATCCGTCATTCACCAGACGATCTACCAGATGACTTCCAATAAAACCGGCGCCTCCTGTTACAAGAACTCTCATTCGTCCTCCTTTTTAAATTACATATTTTATTTTCGTCACTTTTAAAATTATATTTAGTATTTTAAAAATTAATACCGCTAATTTTTTGCAAAAAGCGTGTTATGCTTCTTCTGCTGAATCTTGTTCCATTCTTAGTTTGCGGCTGGCCTGTTCTAATTGACTACCCCGACTAATAATAGCTGCCATCACCCAAAACATCAAACTGGTCGGAACCTGATTAACGGCCTGTTGTGCATAGTTCACAATATATAATGTAAATAGCGAACAAATCATACCCAGAGCGATCGACTTCATCACCGGATCGCGAATTCGAAAATAACTTTTAATCCCCTCCAAAAAAATGGTAATCCATAACAACATGTAAATTGTTAATCCGATCCATCCTAACTCAACCGCCACACGCACATAACCAGAATCGGGCGGAAATCCGGAAAGAAAAGCATTAGGCGCAAAGCGCTGTCCCCATATGCCGGTAGCTCCTAACCCACCCCCAAGCGGATGTTTCCAAACCCATGGTCGAATGCGTCGTTGATTTTCCAGACGTACCAGATAGGAAGGATCATCGGAAGGCTGAAAGGCCGATTGAAAACGTTTGATGGTAGGATTACTGGTTGGCATAACGATGATAACACCCATCAGAACAGCGCCAACTATCGCCATGATATATATTTTCTTGTTTTTGGAAAGGATGATGAACATAAACATACCGATCGGGAAAATCACAAACGCAGCCCGCGTTCCTGAATAAAGCATGGCCTGAAACATTAGAACAAGCGCAACGCCTAAAAGCGTTTTCTTTTGAATTGACAATCGTTTATTGCCCAGAATTAAAG
>NZ_JBSMDE010000048.1:0-5979 GCF_056497305.1 Caldithrix sp.
ACCGATTCCCGCTCTAATTCGCGAGCTTAATATTCATTTACAAGGCTGGCAGAATTATTATAACTATGGTTATCCACGAAAGCAGTTTAGTTTTGTACGCACTCGTCTAAAGAAACATCTTAACCGACGTAGTCAAAGGCGATATGGTCCTCCAAAAGGTGTGAGTATGTATCAACACCTTAAATATCTTGGCTTGATCTATCTATGTAGGCATTTACTCGAATTAGTGACTTGTGAATGCTTGTGATGAAATTCTACGGGAAAGCCGGATGCGGGAAATCCGCACGTCCGGTTTGAGGAGGGTTAAGGCGGATGTAAAGACTCTTGTTCTTTTCATTCCCTTTTCTACTCTACTGGTCGATTTTGGTTGCGGCTTTGCTGCCTTAGAATACTTCCTTTAAAAGATCTAGTCCCGCCATGGCGGGATGCGAAAATTTTTGTGTTGAAGATCCTAACCCCCCGCCCCCTTCCCTTCTTTTAATAAAGGGAAGGGGGAGCAAATTGTGCAGCTTTGCTGAGTTTTACTTTAATTATGTTAAGATATTTTGCCATTTTCTATTTGCAATCTTTGCGCACTTCGTGAATGCTTTGCCTGTCCGGTGGCCAGACGGGCCTGTCCGGTGGCCAGACCTGTCAGGCTGCGCTTTGCCAGACTGGCGGGCATGTCCCTGAGGATTGTGATTTGGAATGGCGATCGGCACGAAGCCTCACTGATTGTCATTTCGCCCTTATAAAAGTCTCGAGCTGAAGATCGAGTTACGTTGCGGCTTTGATGCCTTAGTTAATTTCATTAATAAAGAATTTCTGTTTTGGAGAAAAGGGAATCAAATTTAAAGTAAAAAAAATGCGCTAAAATTTTGACAAAATTTTCTTTATTGAATAAATTTCTATATTTTAGGAAAACGGAGGCAATATGAAATTATATGAATTTTTACCAGTAGAACACATTGAACCGGATCTAAAAGGTCAGACGAAATTTCAGATTATTGAAGAGTTGCTTGATCTACTGGACAAAAACGGACGCCTGGTGGATCGCGAAGTTGCATTACAGGATGTTTTAGCCAGGGAAGGTTATTTAAGCACCGGTCTGGAAAATGGCCTGGCCATTCCACACGCTAAAACCGACGGAGTGAAAGGCCTGGAGATCGCCTTTGGCGTCAAGAAATCGGGTGTTGATTTTGAATCACTGGACGGTAAGCTGGCGCATCTGATTTTTTTAGTGCTTTCGCCACGCGATACGTCAGGGCCCCATATCCAGACATTGGCTGTCATTTCGCGCAATTTAAAGAAAAAAGAGATTCGCGATATGCTCACTCAGGCCAAAACGCGCGAAGAAATTTGGGACATCATCAAAAACCGGTTTGAGTATTAATGGCTACCTCTTCCAAAATATTTTTCGAGGCCCTGCAACCCTGGTTAGACAAATTAAATGAGCAGTTGCTCTCCATCGGGATTAATCATCAAATCCCGATTTTTTATGAGCCCATTCACTATGTGTTGCGTTTGCCCGGCAAGCGGATTCGCCCCTTGCTGACCATTCTGTCCAATCAAACCTGTGGCGGGCAGCTCAACGCCGCCTATTACCCGGCCCTGGCCGTGGAACTGTTGCACAACTTTACCCTGGTTCATGATGATATTATGGACCGGGATGATTTACGTCGCGGGCAACCCACCGTACACAAAAAGTGGGATGTGGCCACCGCCATTCTGGCCGGCGATGGTTTGATGGGGCTGGCTTTTAAAAAGCTGTTACAATGTCCGCAGGGCGATGTATTAACCATGGCCCGGCGTTTTACCGATGTCATGCTCATTATTTGTGAAGGCCAGGGGCTGGACAAGATGTTTGAATCCGGTCAGGAAATTTCTGAAGCGCAATATCTGGAAATGATTCGGCGCAAAACCGCGGTGCTGATCGAGCTTTCCTGTGAATTAGGAGCCCTTTCTGCCCGGGCTGTTGAGAAAGAAATTCAACTGTTTAAAGCATTTGGTTATGCCCTGGGTATGGCCTTCCAGATTCAGGATGACATGCTGGATATTATGGCCGATCCCTCCCAGTTGGGCAAGCAGGTAGGCAGCGATTGGCAAATGCACAAGCAAACGATTCTTTCCATTCGTCTGCGGCAGCGTCTGTCTGTTCCCCTGCAGCAGTTAACCTTTGAACAATTTAAAGTCCATCTGCAGCGCAGCGGAGTGCTGCAGGAAGTTCACGACCTCTATCAAACCTATTTCGAACAGGCTCTTCAGGCTCTGGAAAAACTCCCGCAAAATGAATTTAATCAAAAACTCAAGGAATTGACCACGCGCATTCAAAACCGTCAGTGGTAACCATGGCCAGGTTTAGTAACCTTTGCATCGTGGTTCTGTTCTGCAGTTTATTTGTTTCCTGTTCCGTGCAATACACCTCGCGCCTTCCAGTCGGGAAGAATCAGAAATCCGAACAAAGTCTGCGTGCTGCCGCCCAAAAATGGATAGGCACGCCTTACCGTTACGGGGGTAATGATCACCGGGGAATCGATTGTTCCGGACTGGTCTGCCGGCTCTACCAGGAAGTGTACGGACGGTCTCTGCCCCGGCAGGCCAATCAGCAGCGTCAGCTTGGATATTCGGTACACTATCCCTATTTAAAACCCGGCGACCTGATCTTCTTTCGATTTGAGGGTCAGGAGCGCATCGAGCATGTGGGACTTTACCTGGGCCAGGGGCAGTTCATTCACGCTTCCACCAGCCGCGGCGTGGTCATCGATGGCCTGGATGATGTGTACTACTGCCGACATATAGTGGTTGTCAAACGTCTGGTGCATTAATCTTTGTTCAACAAGTCGATCAACATTACCAGCGCCTGGCGCGCTTCAGCCGGCAATGCCGAAATCTTGCGGGCCAGAGCCAGGTCGGCATCGTAGGCAACGGTTTCCTCCTGCACGCGATCATCCTGTACTCCGAACCAGTAATTTTTCTGTCCGGTTAAAATCCATTCCACTGTGGTTTGCCCCAAACGGGCCAGGCGGTACAGTACCTCAGCCGGTGGGATGCGTTCATTAAGGTACTTACTGATGGCTGCCTGGCTGATGGACAGGGCTCTGGCCAATCCGGCCTGGGTCAATCCCTGCTGCCGTTGAATCATCTGGATGCGTTGTGCGATCGCTTTTTGATCAAGTGTTGCCATTTGTCGAATCCATTTTTATTTGTAATATTCCAAATATCATATTAAATTATAAATGGAATATATGAAAAAAGTAGGGGCCATGCAAGAAGCACAGCTCTATGCCTTGTGGCAAAACCTGGCGCGTAGTGGTCAAAGTGTGGGCACAGCAGCCGGCCCGTTACGCGTACTCGAAGCTGGGCAGCTTAATCTGCACCGCGGTCCGGATTTTATTTCTGCGCTTTTTGAATTAAACGGCACGCGCATCAGCGGCGATGTGGAGATGCATCGCCACCTGAATGACTGGTATGCCCATCAGCACCATCTTGATCCCTTTTTTAAAAACGTCAGTCTGCATGTGGTTCTGGCGCCGCGGCTTTCTGGCCCGCAGTCCGTCACTTCGGCGCTCTCCGGGCGGGCCATCCCCACTCTTCAGCTCGAAGCTGGGCTCTTTTCGCCGGCTCAGCAGCAATTCCGTTGTTCCTGTCGGGCTCCTTCTGCTGTTCCTCTGCCGGCCATACGCCGGCTGGCCCTGCAGCGTTTACATCTCAAAATACGCTATTTCCAGCACCAGTTAGAGCATCAGCCAGTGGAGCAGGTGTTCTACGAGCATTTCTTTCGCATCCTGGGCTATCCGCACAATGCCTGGCCTTTTCAACTGCTGGCCCGGCGTCTGCCCTGGGCCTGGCTGGAAAGCCATTGGTCCAGTTTTTGGCCCGGGGCCGAATTGCTCTATGCCCTGTACGCCGGAAGTGCGGCCTTTTTACCCAATGCCTCCGGCGATGGTTATGTGCAGCGTCTCATCCAGGGGTATCAGCAATACCAGGCTTTGCTACCCGCCCCGCCCCTACGTCCCGAACACTGGCAGTACAGCGGGCTGCGTCCGGCCAACCATCCGCATTACCGGCTGGCAGCCTGGGTGGCCCTTCTGAGTCGGCAGCGTGTGTTACCCTTTTACCCTCTCCGGCAGTTGTTTATGGCTCGCCGGCCTGTAAAGCAATTACTAAACGAGGCGCGGGCCTTTTTCCACATTGTGCCCCAGGGCTATTGGCGTCGGCATCACCGTTTGGCTTCCAGGCCAACTGTCATACAAAATCAACAATTTTTTGGCAGCGGACGCATCAGCGAAATACTCATCAATTTACTCATACCCCTGCTGGCTGCCGAGGCGCTGCTCAGGCATTCCGATGGCTTTTATGACTATCTTCAGGAGTTTTATCTTTCCATCCCCCTGCAAACGGTTTACAAAAAAATGGAACGCTTTTTTCCCTGGATATCTGTTTACCGCACTGCTTTTCCGCATCAGGCATTAATGCAGGCGCTATTGCATTTGCATGAGCAGTATTGCCTGGCCAATCATTGTGCACATTGTCCGCTTGGACACACCATTGACAAATAAAAAGAAATTCGTTAAACTTTATCGTACATTGATCCGATAAAATTATTGCTTTTAATCCAATTTTAATCTGAAAGGAGTTGTAATGGAATTTAGCTGGTTCGATCCGATCATGATCCGCAATTTTATTTATGCCATCTTTGGTGTGATAGTGGGCATGGTTTCTTCCATCGTTACCTATAAATTGGTGAACAAGAGCACGCATTTCGACATTCCGAATGAATTGGAAAAAGGAAATTTAGCGGTTGGAATGGTTGTTGCCGGAATTTTTATTATGATTGGTTTGATAGTAGGATTAATTATCGGGATGAGTTTGAATTGAACAGACTACTTTCTCTGACGCTGTTTGGCTTACTGGTTGTCTGGACCAGCTCCTGCGTGCACCACGAACAATCCAGGGTTCAGCTGAACCAGGCCGATAGCGCTCTTTTCAAAATGGTGGAACAACGTATTGAAGAAAAAAAGGCCCTGGAAAAGGTGCGTCTGCATCTGGAACGCTCCAATTTGATGTTGCACATTGACCGATATTTACCGCTCATCAAAAAATATTCCAAGCGTTATGGCTTTGATTATCGCCTGATCATTGCTCAGATCATTCAGGAATCTGGATTTAAGATGCACGCCCGCAGTCGGGTGGGAGCGCGCGGCCTGATGCAAATTATGCCAGGCACAGCCAGGGAATTGAGTCGCGAACTGGATATTGAATTTATTCTTTTAAGCCCCAGAGAAAATATTACAGCCGGCATTTACCATCTTTACAAACAGGCTCAGTACTTTCCGGACGCTCCGCCGGAAGATCGGTTGAAATTAGCCCTGGCCAGTTACAATGCCGGCGCCGGTCGTGTGTTCGACGCCCAGGACATTGCCCGCTATTTTAGACAACCGGTCAATCGCTGGGAATCGGTCAAACCCTATCTGGCCATGCTTAAAAAAACAGACTGGCAACTGCACTTACAGGTCTGGGCAAGCGGACGCCCGCCCCATGGCTACTTTTATGGTTACGAAGAAACCATTGGCTACGTGGAAAATATCTGGAATATGTACCAGGTGTACCGCAAAATTCTCTAAAGCAGCAGAGCCACGACCTTTAAAAAACCACAAAGGTCACCCGTCTGGCCGTGGCAGCCGGACAGGCCATTCAACAATTAAACAATTCAACAACTCAACCTTTTTTTTACTTCCTTACACATCACAAAAATGTTCGCATCCAGCTGTGGCGGGATTAGAATACTTCCCTCAAAACTTATAACGCTTTAGCGTGTGAAAATTTTTGTACCGAAGATCCTACCCCCCCGCCCCCCTTCCCTTCTTTTAATAAAGGGAAGGGGGAGCAAATTGTGCAGCTTTGCTGAGTTTTACTTTAATTATGTTAAAATATTTTGCCATTTTCTATTTGCAATTATTGCGCACTTCGTGAATGCTTTGTTCGTCCCCGAAGATCGGG
>NZ_JBSMDE010000049.1:0-36074 GCF_056497305.1 Caldithrix sp.
TAATTCGTAATTCGTAATTTTTAATTAAATATTGCTCTCTTGTACATTCTTGGCTTTGCTGTGTTCTCTGTAGTCGATTACAGGTTACGGCGCTTCTGCTTTCGATTAACGAAAAAATTTTGAACCAATTCCGGAAAGTTGTAATTTCAGCCTTTTCATTTAGGTTTAAGGTGAAAGGAATCTAAACGTTCGTATGCGAATCTCTATTCTCTTTCTAATTGCTTTTTTAACCCTGGTTTTGCCGGCACAGGCACGTAATGGCAAAACTTATCCGGATGTGATTCAGGCAATTCGTGTGAAAAAGGCACCCCGTATAGACGGCCGGCTCAATGAACGATGCTGGCAGAAGGCGCCCAAAATTTCCAATTTTACACAAAGAGAGCTACAGGAAGGGCAACCCGCCACAGAAAGAACCGAAGTAGCTGTGGTTTACGATCAAAAAGCGCTGTACATCGGCGTCTGGTGTTACGACAGCGAGCCCCAAAAAATCAGCGCTAAAGAGATGAAGCGCGATTTTTTCCCACGTAACGATGACAACTTTGAAATCGTTCTGGATCCCTACCATTCAAAGCGTAGCGGGTACTTGTTCATCATCAACCCCAACGGCGCCCGCCACGACGCCTTGATTTCCGATGAAGGTCGCTATATTAACCGCAGCTGGAATGGCGTGTGGGATGTCGCCACACAGATCAATGAAAGGGGCTGGTTTGCAGAACTGGTCATCCCATTTTCCACCTTAAATTTCCCCCGACAAAAGGAACAAACCTGGGGTATTAACTTCGAACGCAACATACGACGCAAAAATGAGCAGGTTCTCTGGCAGGCCTGGTCTCGCGATTACGACCTGGAAATGCTCTCCCTGGCCGGCACTTTAACGGGCTTAAAGAACATTGCCAATCCGGACCCCTGGGAATTTAAACCCTATGCTACCCTGGGCCTGCAACAGGAATCGGAAAGCGGACTGGACAAGGTGAGCAAATTGGGCGGTGATGTGAATTATCGCATTACCTCCAATATTAAACTCAACTTAACCGTGCATACCGATTTCGCCCAGGTTGAGGCCGATCGGGCGCGGATCAATTTAACGCGCTTTTCCCTTTATTATCCCGAAAAACGCCAGTTCTTTTTAGAGGGTAATTCCGTTTTCGACTTCAAGTTAGACCGCAGAGCGCAGGTTTTTTACAGCAGGCGGATTGGATTACATGAAGGCGAAGAGGTGCCCATTATTGGCGGCCTTCGCTTGCTGGGCAAACAGGGACGCACCAACATCGGGCTTTTATCCATTCAGACGGCTAAAAAGAACGATTTAAAATCGACCAATTATTCGGCCCTGCGCATTAAGCAGGATGTGCTGGAACAGTCCTACGTGGGAATCATTGCCACCAGCAAAGCAGCCGCAGATACCTCCAATTATGTGGGCGGTCTTGATTTCGGGTATTCCACCTCCAATTTTTTAGGCGACAAAAATTTGAGATTTGGCGCTGCGCTGGCCGGTTCCCACACCAGAGGGGGGCTCAATAAGAACAATTTAGGCTACAAAGTGTACTTGAGTTTGCCGAATGATTTCATTGAATACGATCTGGCCTATCGTGTGGTGGAACAGCATTTTAATCCGGAAATCGGCTTTTTGCGGCGTACAAACTACCGCCATTTGTACACTGAACTTCAACTGAATCCTCGTCCTGCTTTTTTACCCTGGGTACGTAAACTGGAATTCAAGCCACTGGACGTGGATTACTACTGGAACAATGAAACCGGCGCCCTGGAATCGTTTGAAGCCGAATGGCGGCCTTTAGGGATTGGCGCCAAAAGCGGCGACTGGTTCGAATACAATATTCAACGTTTTTTTGACTATCCACAGGAAGCCTTCACTCTGCACGACACATTACAAATCCAGCCCGGTCGGTACTGGAATACGCGTCATGAGCTGC
Source organism: Caldithrix sp. (assembly GCF_056497305.1). Classification (NCBI taxonomy): domain Bacteria; kingdom Pseudomonadati; phylum Calditrichota; class Calditrichia; order Calditrichales; family Calditrichaceae; genus Caldithrix; species Caldithrix sp. The sequence continues at coordinate 1,932 of NZ_JBSMDE010000049.1, forward strand.
AATTTTACAGTTTTGGCGGGCGGCGCTGGTTTATTGGAAATTCTACCAGCTGGGGCGGTTACTACCAGGGGCAGCGCCTATCCAGCCAATTCATGTTACGCTTTAATGTGAACCGGCATCTGAATTTACGCGGCGATTATGAGTGGAATTTGTTAAAATTTGAGCCCCTCCAATTTACAACCCACGAGCTTGGCGGTCGCATCGAATACGCCTTTAATCCCAAACTCATCTCTTCGTTGTACGGGCAGTGGAACAATGAAGACCAGGAGATTCTCTTGAATTTTCGCTTGAGCTGGATTCCGGTGGTGGGCAGTGATTTCTATCTGGTAATCAACCAGGTACTGGATACAGCCGGTTCTGGAGTTACCCTGAAAGAGACCGCGATTCTTTCCAAAATCGTCTGGCGTTTTGTTCCTTAAAAACTCATTTTAGAAACAATCAGCTTTTTGAGGGATTGGGCCGGCAGGTAGTCTGGTTTTAGATTCAGGGCTTTATTGCAATCGGCCAGAGCATTGGTAAAGTCCTGTAAATCAAAATAGGTCAATGCCCGCATGTGATAGCCCTCAGGCTGATAGGCATCGACATCCAGCGAGTGTTCAAAATCCTTTAGGGCCAGATCATATTTTTTAAGCATGCGGTAGGCCAGACCGCGGTTATTTAAAGCGCGCAGATTCTGGGAATCAAATTTGTAGGCCTGGGTAAAATCTTTAATGGCTTTCTCGTAGTCGCCCTGCACAAAATAGGCCATGCCCCGATGATTGTACACAATCGAACGAATGGCGGGTTTTAATTTCTGCCTTAAAATTTGCGTGTAAATCTGGATGGCTCTGGGAAATTGCTGCTTGCTGTGCGCTTCCAGAGCTTCAAAGAGTTGCTGCTCAATGTTTGATTTGGAGATAATGGCCGAGGGCAGTTCGATCTCTTTGTAGGCTTCGTGTCCATTGCCCGGAATAACCGTGCCATTGGGTAAGAGAATCTTTTGCGTCATGGTGTAGTCGCATTTTTCACGTAAGGTTTTAATGGCTTTCTGGTAGTCCCGAATTTCCTGAAAAATAATGTCGCTTAAGGTTAGCGTGGCATTTAACGAGGCCAACTTTCGTTTGATGGGCTCGTTCAGCATGGTAAAATTGGCTTTGTAAATGAGCTCATGTTCCACCTCGGCCCAAGCATCCTGCAGGATAGTTCGTAACTGGATTTCGCAGGTTCGCCCGCTGTAAGGGATGAAACCATTAAACTGGTTTTCCGGTAGCTCAACGGTCAGATGGATGGACTCATAGCTGAATTCATTAAGCGGCTTGCCCGCGCTTTTGTGTTCAATTTCAATAACTTTAAAATGATTTCGAATAAGGGCCTCGACCTGTTCAATATCTTCTAAAAAAGGACAAATGATGCGCAGTCCGATCAGATCGTTAATAATGATAGGGCTGATTTTCTTTTGCCGGTAACGAATCAGCTTCTGAAAATAGGAATCAAAGGATTTTAAACGAAATTTAATATTGAAATTGATGTTGGTTTTGATGAGAAGTTTACGTAATTGACGATACAGGCGATTCATGTTGTTTTCGTAATCGTGGCGGTACCTTTCATACAAAATCAATAGTCTCTGGCGTTCTGAAATTGTGGTTTTTAATTGAATGCCGGTTTCTGTCATTTGACGCTTCCTTTTGCTTTATGCGTTTAGCCAGGAAAGTAATTTAATATGAAACGTTTTCAAGTACAACGCTTTGATCTGATTAACATTTTTTGCTATCCGTTCAAATTCACAGGAACATTTAACGCCTTAAGCGCTATTTAGTTCTGAGATTGAAAAATGGCAGCGGTTGAGGCCTCTTCTGAACGGATTGCGAAAGATTCCGCACCTGCTAAAAACATTTTATTTAACCCCGAACAGCCAGCAGTGTTTCCAGATTATCCCGATTTAACAGCGCTACATTGGAAGAAAAAAAGAGTTCATTCAAAGGATGGTCAAGCAAAAAAAGGGAGTAAGGTTTTTGTTGCAACTGATCAAAATAAGCCTGTAAACGGCCGCCTTCTTCGATGTAAAAAAAGAGGATTTTAGAACAGTGAGCAAAAAGAAGCGCATCGCGTTTGGCAACCAGTTGCTGGTTGGCCCTTTTACTGGTCGTCTCCGGAGCGATGATCAACAATTTTTGTTCGCTCAGTAAAGCCATTTGTCGGGGCGTCAGTTTAAGATCGTTAATCTCACGGGCAAAATAGTGAATGACATTGGCCGGTAATCGCGGTTCAAACAGACGCAATAACCGTTTTTCGACAGGGGACTGCCAGCCGCCGGCCAGACTGATCGGCAACCTAAGCAGGTTTTTGAAAACCTCTTCAATGGCTGGAATGAGTGGATCCGGAGTGTGTCTGGAAGCAAAGATGGCTAATTTGTTCTGACTCAATAATTCAATATTGCCTCGCGAATGAAAAACCATGCTCGGTTCGTTGTCAGCAAACATGGTTCTTTCCTCAAGTTTTTGTTTCCTCTAACATGGCAAGCGCCTTTAAATATTTGTTCAAACGCTCTGCATCTTCATCGGTAATTACCTTTAGTCTGGAGACATCCAGATTGTCCTTCAAATCGGCCTTTTTCACCTGAGCAGCCAGAGGATTGCGAGCAAGACGCTGCACATATTCAAAATAGTCTTCTTCTTCTTTTCTGGTCAGGTCAAGCACAGCCTGTAAAATTTCTCGGTCGAAGCCGGCCCCTTCCAGGTCTTCAATCTGCATGTCAGAATTTTCCAGCACATCGTGCAACAGGGCTACGACTTTGGCGGGAAGGGAAGTGACCTGCTGCATAACCCGCAGGATATGTAAGATGTAGGGCTGGCCTGCTTTGTCTTTTTGCCCCGCATGAGCTTTTAGAGAAATTTCCAGAGCTTTTTCCAGAGTATTCATGTTTTAATCCAATGGATTTCCATCGAGGTCAAAAAATTGGATTTCAAATTGGTCCTTCAGTGCTTTTCCCACCTGATCACGATCGCCAACCAGAACCACCTGCATGGCCTGTGGGTTGATATGGGTTTGGGCTGCCTGATTAACCTGTTCCATCGTAATGCCGGCCAGTTTTTCGCGAAACGTACGGTAATAGTCCAGCGGTAAATCGTAGGTAACAATGTTGGCAATGGCATCGCTGATCTGATCAATCGTTTCAAAAGCAGTGGGGAAAACGCCAATTAAGTAGCCGGCAGCGCTGCGCAGTTCGTCAGCGGTTACGCCCTTTTCTTTCAAACGCGCCAGTTCCTTAAAGATTTCCTGCAGGGCAGGTGCAATAAATTCCGACTGGATGGAAGCAGAGATCATCAGTAAACCGACACCGGGGCGATATACCAGATTGGAATGAATGCCATAGGTAAAACCATGCTTCTCCCGTAAGTTAAGATTTAAGCGGGAGAGGAAATAGCCTCCTAAAATTTCGTTCATCAGTTTTAGTTTGAAAAAATCAGGGTGTTGACGCGGGGGCATAAACTGCCCGACCCGTACTTCAATCTGCGCTGCCCTGGGCTTGTGGATGAATAAAATGTTCTGCTTTTCAGGAGGATTTACCGGTAGTTCCAATTCAGGCGCCACAGTCGTTCGCCTTGCTCGTGTAAAATAGCGCTCTGTTAGGTCAAGCGCTTCTGGCGGTTGAATATTTCCGGTGTAAATCAGAGTTGGTTTTCTCATTAAAAACGTATTCTGGTACAGAGATTCAAGCTGCTGCAATTCAATCTTTTGCAAGGATGACGAAAGGCCTTCGATCGGCAAGGCGTAACGATGTCTTTTAAAAAGGTGACGCAGAAAATGCTCATTGGCCACCCTGCCTGGCATATCTTTAATCTGCAAGCGATCGATCAACGCTTCCTGCTTCAAGCGACTGAACTCTCTTTCCGGCAGAACCGAATGGTGGAGAATCTCGCTGCTCAGCTCCAGTCCGCGTTGCAAATGATCTTTTAAAATATTTAGTTCAAAATAAAATCCGGTCCAGCCCAGGTGTGTATTGTAATGAGCGCCCAGTGTTTCAAATTGTTGGGCAATCTGCGCACTGGTGAACCTTTTACTGCCTTCCAGCAAAAGCAGAGAAAGCAAGTTGGCCTGCCCTTCCTTACCTGGCTGATCGTCCAGGGGGGACAAATTAAGGTGAAACAAAACATTTACCAGGGGCAAATGGTCTTTGTGCACCACAATAGCCTGCGATTCATCCGGCAGCTTGTGAATTTCAAATTCAGGAAAATGAAACGGCCTGGGTTGGCCGGGCTGGGGTATGTTTTCTCTATTGATTTTCAGGCTCATTATTACCTCAGTTTATTTTCTTTAGGCAAATAAATAACAGCAACGCGATTTTCCGGAACCAGATACTGTCTGGCAGTGTCCCGTAAATGCGAAGCGCTAATACGTAAATAGTGATCGATTTCTTCATTTAAATGGCTTGTTTTACCATGGTAGGTAAAGTACATGTTCAGCATGTCCGCCCGCACCGAAACAGACTGCAAATCCCGTATTTTCTGAGCCACAATCTGGTTTTTGACGCGCTCCATTTCCTGTTCGGAAACAAGCTCGTTGGACAGTCGCTCCACCTCCTGATCGATTTCCTGGCGAACCTGCTGTACCGATTGCTTGGGTTTGGGCGTGGCCACAATAAAAAACAGGGAGGTATCAATCATCGGCAGGACAAAGGTCTGGATGTCCTGTACAATTTGTTTTTCCTGAACCAGTTTTTGAATGAAACGGGAGCTTTTACCGCCACTTAAAACGCTGGCAATGAAATCGCCATGGTACACTTCAGCAGAAGAAATGCCCGGCAAATGATAGGCAAAATGCAAGCGCGGTAATTGAACATGGTCTTCAACTTCGATTTCTTTCTGTCCTTGATTGTAACCGTCAAAATGGCTTTCCACTCCGGGAATATTTTCGTAAGGAGGGATCTCCTCGAAGTATTGAGCGATGAGCCGCCTGACTTTGGGAATGTCGAAATCGCCGGAAAGCGCCAGGCTGGCATTGTTTGGCGCATAATAGGTTTTAAAAAACTGGCGGATATCGTCCAGAGTGGCTCTTTCCAGATCGCTCATGTAACCAATAACCGGCCAGTGATAGGGATAATCTGGCGGGTAGGCCAGCTCCAGAATCTTTTCCAGCCATAAGCCGTAGGGCTGGTTTTCGTAACGCTGACGTCGTTCGTTTTTGACTACCTCTAACTGCGTTTTGAATTTTTCCTCGTTGAGCGCCGGGAGTAAAAATCCCATGCGATCCGATTCAAGCCACAATCCCATTTCCAGATAATGCGAGGGCAGTGTTTCGTAATAATTGGTTCGGTCAAAGTAGGTGGAACCATTCAGTGTGCCGCCCACGCTCTGGATGAGTTGAAAATGCATTTCCGGCGGAACATGCTGGCTTCCCTGGAACATCATGTGTTCAAACAAATGGGCAAAGCCGGTTTTGCCGGGCTGCTCGTTGCGCGAGCCCACCCGATACCACAAATTAATCGCCACGATAGGCACCGTGCGGTCCTGATGCAAAATGACGTGTAAACCGTTGGACAGCTGATATTCTTCAAATTCTATTTTAATTCTGGACATTCAATTCCTTTTTTTAAATGGCTCATTCTGTGCTTTGCTGAACATGAAATCTAACAAAGGGGAGCATCGGATTCCAGTAAAAAATAAAAGCGCTCTGAATCTTTTTCAGAACGCTTTTTAGGGGAGGAAGTTTATGAGAATCCTACAGTAAATCTTTGATAATACCCTCGAACACATCTTTAGGCCTTGAACCAACGATGCGTTGTACTACTTTTCCATCCCGATTAATGACAAAGGTGGTCGGGATGCTACGAATGCCTCCGTAAAGCTGGGACACCCCTTTACTATCGTAAAGTATGGGATAGTTAATGCCCAATTGTTGAGCAAAGGGTTTTACTTTGTCCACATTCTCAAATTCCCGCGGATCAACAGCCACTCCCAGGACAACAAAACCATCCTCTTTGTACTTATCTACCAGCTCAATAAAAGACGGGATTTCTCTACGACATGGAGGACACCAGGTAGCCCAGAAGTTTAAAAACACAACCTTGCCCTTGAAATCGCTCAGGCTCACCTCTTTGCCGCTTAAATCGGTAAGCGTAAACCCCGGAGCTTCTGGATATTGATTGGCTTGTTGAGCAACGGTTTGCGACTGTGTTGGGCTCGATGCCTTTACGGTTTTGGTCGTATTGTTAGCGCCGTTCAACATGAGAATAGTTAAAAAAATTACCAGGGCTGCGGCTACTCCCAGGGTTAAGAAACGCTTGTTGATTTTACTTACTCCCATAAAAAAAGTCCTTCCTCAATTATTGCTTCATGGATTTAAAATAGGTCACAATGTTTTCAATAAATTGTCTCTCGGGCAATGCCCCCTCGATCGCATGATCTTCGCCCACCATGGTTCGCGGCACACCGCGCACATTGTAACGCATCGAAAGATGTGGAAATTCCGTTGCTTCTACCATATCCGCTACAATGTTCGGGTTTTCAATAGCCATTTTATGGGCCAGGCGCACCGCACGCGGACAGTAGGGACACGTCGGCGTTACAAAGACCTGTAAACGCAACGGCGCATCGATTTGTTTCACCAGTTCCCGTGATTCCGGACTTAACCCCGAATCCCCTTTGGAAACATCCACAATATCTTCAATAACTGATGAAAATTCATAGCCGGAAGGAATGCCGTAATAGCGAATTCCGTAATCTTGCTGACCTTCAATGACCGTTGCCGGAATTTTATCGATGGCATATTTTTCCGCGGCTTCCTTGTCGGTGACAAAATTGTAAACCTTCAGCGTGATTTTGTCACTCAGCTCGGCCAGCTCTTCCAGAATCTGGCGTGTTTCACGGCAGTACTGGCATTCAATCTCCTGCGTAAAATTGCTGATGACCACTTCGTTTTCTAAGCCGGAAAACAGATTACGAATATATTCTTTGTCTTTTTCCTGTAAAAAGCCCATTTTCAGCTCCTCTCATTTTAGTTCATAACACTGGCGCTGGCCGTGTAATAATCCAGCTTTCCTGTGATCATGTGTTTTGGTACAGCGCCCACCATTTGATCCACTACTTCGCCGTCCTTAAACAGCAATAAGGTTGGAATGCCCATAATATTGTAACGGGCCGCTACCTGCGGATTTTGATCTGTGTTTAGCTTAACGATTTTTACCCGTCCGGCATATTCACGGGCAATTTCTTCCAGAACAGGGGCAATGATCCGACACGGCGCACACCAGGGCGCCCAAAAATCTACCAACACCGGCAGATCAGATTTCAGAACCACCTGTTCAAAACTGTAATCATCGACTTCGATTGGTTTCATCTATTTCCCTCCGCTTATTTTCGTCTTGTTTGAGAACTTTTGTTTTTGATGCAATTTTGTTGGACAGGATACAAAACGGAGATCACTGAAAGAAGATTTTGATTTTACCAGCCTTTCATTTTATTTTAAATTTATTTTGCTAAAAAATAAAGTGCCTGGTGCAGAAGAGAAGTATTAATTTGATTTTGAAACACGGGGTCTTTACATAAAAAAGTAAGATAAATCTAAATAAAGGCCCACAAGGGGGCCTTTAAAATCTAAGAACAAAGAAGCCATTAACGGTTGGCTATCTGGTATCCTGCATCCAGTAATACAGCGGCTACCTGTCGTTTAATTTTTGCGTCTTTTTCGTAAGGATAGTGAAGCTGCAGGTAGCCCAGGTCAAAACGACTGTTGATCTTGTGCAGGGCAATTAACGCCAGACGTCGTACGCCAGGATCATTGGACTCTAAAAAAATGTCCATCAAATCGAAACGGGCGGCGTACACATCGAGGCTATCGTGATAGCGAATGATCTGCTGCATGGCGGAAGCCCGTACTCCGGCATTGGGCGAAGTGACAGAACGGACCAATTGTTTACTGAATGCTGACCAGTCGGCACGCGGCTTTTCCTGTGCAAAAGCCATGGCTAAAAAACTTAGCAACACCAGAAAGGTAACAAAAAAACGGCGGTAAATGGGGTGTAACATAAAAACCTCCTGAAGGTTGATGAATGTCCTATTTGCTGTTTACGGGACGAAGTGTTTTTAGTTGCGCCAATTTTGCGATAAATATGAAAGATATGAATAAAAATACGATTATTGTAGTCAGTGGATTACCGCGTAGCGGCACCAGTTTGATGATGCAAATTTTGCATGAAGCTGGTTTTCCGCTACTTACAGATGGCCTACGCCAGCCAGATGAGAACAATCCTCAAGGCTACTTTGAATACCAGGCTGTAAAAAAATTAAAAGAAGATCAGCGCTGGCTGTCCTTAGCCCGTGGCAAGGTGGTTAAAATCGTTTCGCCCCTCCTCATCTATTTGCCCGACGACTTTGTTTACAAAATCATTTTCATGCATCGTAATCTGGACGAAATCATAGCCTCTCAAAATAAAATGCTTAAGCGTACCGAAACTTCAGAGGCTTCCGGCCCGATACGCAGTCAGCTGGCCAACCATTTACTGCAAATTCACCACTATCTGGCAAAAAAGACCAATGTACAACTTTTAAAAATAGATTTTAACACCCTCATCCAGAAACCGGAAACGGAGCTGAAAAAACTGGGCGTTTTCTTGGGCCGGCCCATTGATCTGAATCAAATTAAAAAGGTCATTCGTCCGGATTTGTACCGAACACGCATTTCATCCTGAGAAGAGGTATTTGAGCCCAGACACTTTTTAAAATTTAAAAATAAATATTCATAGCTTTGTGAAATTTAAGAGAAAATTTTGTGATTTTTCTTTGAAAAAATGGAAGAGTTTAGTATAAAAACCACGAATTTCAGGGATTAACACGAAGATATTTGATGTAATTTAAATAAAATTCGATAATAATACCTTTTTAGAGTGGACTCATGGAAAAAAAATGGATGTTCTTTTTGTGAATTTATTTAACAAAGAAAGTAAAGCTATTATGGAGAATACAACGCTATTAAGTACCAAACGATGAAAACCATTTTATGTATGGTGATGTGTTTTTTATATACATGGTTAGAACTGTTGGCTTTGGCAGTTAAAGAAATCTTGTATTGGCAAAAGAATATTTCCCACCAGAACCCATCATATCCAACAATGGACTATGAACCGTGATTTTTTTGATTGCAGGATTGACATGGTTAGATTTTTCTGGGGCCAGGAATCTGTACCTGAAAATTGTGAATTGACTTTCCGTGGAGCGCTCAATCGAGGCCATCCTTTAATCCTGGTGCAAAACTTGACTTTCAGCAGGTTTATTTACAAACAACGGTTTTGCGCAGTTTATTAAAAAAGTGGGAGCTCTTTAACAATACAGCGTTGGTTAGCAAATGGTGCTCCCATTGTTGTGCTGCTCTTTGTTTAAAGCTCTCTCGGATGAAAGAAAAAACATTGACACCTCGCCCCATTTTTGCGGGAATGGAATGACATTCGTGCTGGCTTTATCTTAAATACACCGTTCGCAGTTTTTAAAAAAAACTTGGGATTCAATTTTGGTCATGGAGGTGGCCCTTATATGCATTCATTATTTTGCTACGTTTTTTACAGAAGATTAATTGTTGCGGTACTGTGGTTTTAGTGATGGGGGCGTGATGGATCGGAGCCTGAAAGAACAGGATGGGGTACCTGGCAAAAGGTATTAATATTGTTTCTTGTTGGAAAAAGTATTAAGTTTGTAAAAAATTGCACAATGTAGCATGGAGAATCTAAATCAATGGATGTTTCAACATATCTGCACACTCATCCTGTTTTTCTGCTCTTTTTGATCATTGTAAGCGGATTTATTCTGGGACGCATCCGTGTTTTGGGCTTTTCGCTGGAAACGTCGGCTATTCTGTTTGTAGCAATGGCCTTTGGCAATTATGGTTTTAGCCTGCCCCATGAATTTCAGACTCTGGGCCTAATTTTGTTTATCTATGCTATTGGATTGCAGGCCGGGCCTTCTATTTTTAACATCTCTAAAAAACAGGGCTTTCAATTAAATTTGATTGTGTTTATCCTCATCTCCTTTGGCGCCTTACTCACCCTTGCTCTGGCCAAACTGCTACATATTGCAATGCCCATGGCCGTTGGACTTTTTACTGGAGCATTAACCAGCACGCCCGGCTTAGCAGCTGCTCAGGAAGCAACCGGCTCTCCCCTAACCTCCACCGGTTATGGTTTGGCTTATAGCTTTGGAGTTATCGGAGTCATCCTTTTTATTAAATTAATGCCCACGCTTTTCCGAAAACAGATTAGTGAAGAAGAAGAGAACATCAGGAAAGAAGAGGAAAAGAAGAGAAGACCCATTTTACGCAAAGAGGTTTTAATTACCAATCAGTCCCTGGATGGTAAGACTTTAGAAGAGCTACAGTTTTTTGAAACCACGGGTACTGTTATTTCACGCATTTCTCAAAAAGGACAGATCATTATTCCCGGCCCCAAAACGGAGTTACACGTTGGGGATGTGGTGCGCATCATTGGAGATGAAAAACAGCTTAAGGCGATCATCCCCTTTCTGGGAAAGGAGAGCGATGAACCGTTGCCGGATGTCAGTCATTTTGAATCGCGTAAATTTATCTTAACCAATCGCGACATTGTGGGTAAAACCATTGGCGAACTAAATTTGCGTCAGCGCTTTAACGCCAACATCACGCGCGTCCGGCGCGGCGGACTTGAATTTACCGCCGAACCTACTCTAAAATTGCAATGGGGCGATCGTATCCGCGTGGTGGGCGAGGCAGATCAAATGGGACAAATCCGAAAGCTTTTTGGCGATGAAATGAAAAAGGTAGAATACGGCGATGTATTCGCAATTACCATGGGTATTTTAATCGGTGTGTTAATCGGCTTAGTTCCTTTTTCCATTGGTCGCATCTTTTCATTTAGCCTGGGGTTAACCGGAGGGGTTCTGTTTGCCGGGCTCATTCTCAGCAACCGCGGAAAAGTAGGACCCATAATATGGCAGGTTCCGGTGCCCATTATTACGTTCATGCGCGACATGGGATTGGTTTTCTTTTTAGCCGTGGTAGGCACAAAAGCGGGCGCCCAGGTTGTACAAATTTTGAAAACCTCCGGTCCCAGGCTGATCCTAATGGGCGCTCTGATTACGCTCTTCCCCATGATCCTGGTTACCATCTGGGCCAGAAAGAAATATGGTTTGCATTTGCTGGAATTGATGGGAATCATCAGCGGAGGAATGACCTCAAGCCCCGGATTGGCGGCTGCCACCAGTATGACCGAGTCTCAGAGACCGGTCATTTTGTACGCTACGGTTTATCCTTTTGCCATGATCCTGATGATTATCTGGGCTAAAATTCTGGCTCTCTTTTAGAACGTTATTCATGTTCAATGCATGTTTTACAAATTTTCAGTTTCATTCTGATAAATTGGCTTAATCAAAACGCATGTAGCCTGGCAGATTTGTGATGATTGCAAAATAGAAATGCGTTTCTCCATTCATAGTAAAGCTACGATTTCCTTTATGGTAGGGAAGGTTGTGCTCAGGCGGTTCTGTCATTCTTAGTTCCAATGGATCCTTTTACCGTTTACTCCCATCTGTTGAAGCGAGCGGAAATCCTGATTGTTGAAATGAAGCATATCCCAATTCAAAGTTCTCTTTAATAAAGCAGTAAAAAATTTCTACGCTAAAGCATTAAACTTTTTATTAAAGTATTAAACCGCCTGTCTGCAGGGATGAAAAAAGTAAAAACGGATTACAACCAGTCCTTAACAAATTCCCTGGCCAGCGGGAGCGATTCCTTTTTGCCCACATCGAGCCAGCGGGCTTTCTGTTCCAGATAGCCGGAAATGGTAAGCCCCTGTTGGGCCATGTCCAACAGAGCATTAATGAGCGGAAATTTTTCTTTTTGAGGAAAGAAATCAAAAATCTGAGGACGCATTACCTGAATGCCCATAAAGGAGAAGGCTTGTAAAAGCTGTTCCTTTTTTGTGGTTAGGCGCTTTTCCCCGCTTTCCACATTTTGCCAGCCCGACAGCCGCATCCGATCGTTGAACAACAGATAGCGTCTGGTTTTTCTGCGCCGAACAGCCAGGCAGGAAAGGGCCTGGCCGGATTTCAGGCATCGCACCAGATTTTCGTAATTCATGTCGGTTAAAACATCGACATTGTGAACCAGAAAGTAGGGAGCGTCTCCCAGGAACCAGCGTGCCTTTTTAATGCCCCCGCCCGTGTCTAACAGTTCTTCTTCTACAGAAAATTCAATATGAATTCCAAAGTTGTGGTGCGCTTTTACAAAATTTACAATTTGTTGTGCATGGTGATGCACATTGATGATGATTTCAGTAAAACCGAACCGCTTCAGGCGCTGGATATTCCATTCCAGTAATGTCTTTCCGGAGATTTCAACCAGGGCCTTTGGCCGGTCATTGGTCAAGGGCCTGAGCCGCGTACCCAATCCGGCAGCCAGAATCATGGCTTTCACGAGGCATTACCCCTGCAACATTTCCAGTTCACGGTGGCGCACCTGAACTTCAATTTCTTTGTCGGCATATTTTTCTTTTAAATATTGTGCCAATTGGTCGGCACAATAAACGGACCGGTGTTGTCCTCCAGTGCAACCAAAGGCCACCATAATATCCGTGAAATTTCGTTCCAGATAATTGGGAACCATCAAATCGAGCAAGCCCTGGACGTATTTCAGAAACTTTTTGACCTGCGGAGATTGTTCCAGATATTGAATAACGGCTTTATCCTGTCCGGTGAGCGTTTTGTATTGGCTTTCACGCCCCGGATTCGGGAGCATGCGACAATCGAAGACAAAACCTCCGCCATGTCCTTTTTCATCTACCGGAATGCCGCGTTTGTAAGAAAAACTCTGAATGCGCACCGTCAGGCGCAAATGCGCATCGCCGAATTGACGTAGCTTGCTGGAGCGCACCAGTTTTTCCCACACCCCGCTGAGTTCGGGGATGTCGATGGCTAGCTGCACATTGTGCAGGAGCCACTCTAAGTTTTGAATGGCATAAGGCACGCTTTTCAGAAAATGTTCTTTACGCTCGTAAAAGCCACGAAATCCGTAAGCGCCAAGGGCCTGCATGATGCGAATAAAGACGTAACCGTAATAATACTGAAGAAATTTTTCGCGGTTAACAGGAATGTACTGTTCGAGCGCTTTCAAGTATTCTTCCAGTAAAAGCTGGCGAACGTCGTTTGGAATATCGGCTTTGGCATCAAACAAGAGCGAGGCTAAATCGTATTGTAAAGCGCCCTTTCGGCCGCCCTGATAATCAATGAAATAGGGCTCTCCACCGATGAGCATGATGTTACGTGATTGAAAATCGCGATACAAAAAATAGTCCCGATCGGTAGAGAGCAAAAAATCCATAAAGGTCTGGAAATCGTTCTCCAGCGCTTGTTCATCAAAGGGAATTTTGGCCAGCTTCAAAAAATAGTATTTAAAATAGTTTAAATCCCAGTGCATGGACTGGCGGTCAAAACTGCCCCGCGGGTAACAAACACTGAAATCCAGACCTTTATTGGCCTCAACCTGAAAACGGGGCAAATAGGTCACTACTTTTTTGTAAACATCGATTATTTTTTGAGAAAATCCTTCTTGGGCCCGCACTTCGGTTAAGAAAGAAAAAAGCGTGGTGTCGCCTAAGTCCTGTTCCAGATAAATGTTCTTGTCCAGTTCCTGCAAATAGATTTCCGGTACATTTAATCCCAGTTCACGAAAGTGCTTGGTAAAGGTCAGAAAGGCAATGTTTTCTTTTAAATTGGGATTAAAAACACCGATGGCCCGTTCGCTTTTACCTTTAATACGAAAATATTGTCGATCGGAACCGTGGGCCGGAAGCGGTTCAAAACTCTGTCCACTTTCTCCGGCCCACCGCTCAAAGAGCTTTAATAGATGCGCTTTAATTTCTTCTGTCAATTTTGCCCTTTCCTTTTGGGTTCGGATTACTCAGTATTTGAAAAAAGGAAAATTAAGGCAGAAATGAACAAAACACAAAAAGCAGGGAAAAAAAGTAAAGGCAGCGAAGCCTCAATCCAAAAATTTCCGCAGGGATTTAAGGAACCACAGAGCGCACTAAGAGGCACAAAGGACGCCCGTCTGGTCGAGGCAGCCGGACAGGCAAAAAATTAGTTTTAATTAAAAATTACGAATTACGAATTATTTTGTGAAAGGGCAAATGGTGCCCAAGAGGTTGAAAACAATGCCGGCATGTCTTTCTGAGTCACCGATTTATCGGGGCTAAGAATCCCTTACACTGGCAGACCATTCGAAAGAGCAACGTAACTCGAGCTTTAGTTCAAGAATTTTGATCTTACGATTCACAAGCAGGTGCATCTCAAGTTGTTTTTTGTTAAATTGTTCCGTATTCAATCATGGAGTTCATGCCTATGACTCGATTTTTTCTCTGGCTGTCTTTGGTGGCAATTACCTGTTTTAATCTCGCCTTTGGGGATGATTGGCAAACCGATTATGAGCTTTCGCATTTCAAAAGCACGCCCACTTACCAGCAAACCATCCGGTTTTGCCAGCGTCTGGCGGCTGCTTCTCCCTGGGTTCAATTTAGTACCTTTGGGCAAAGCGCCCAGGGTCGAGATTTACCTTTGCTGATTGTCAATAAAGAAGGCCAGTTTCGTCCTGAAACCGTGAATCGTCAGGAAAAGATCATCGTTCTGGTGCAGGCCGGAATTCATGCCGGCGAAATTGACGGCAAAGATGCCGGATTACTCTTGCTACGCGATCTGGTGGTAAAACAACGTCATAGGGACTTATTGGACCATATCGTTCTTCTGTTCATTCCCATATTTAATGTAGATGGCCACGAACGCTTTGGCCCTTACAACCGCATTAACCAGAACGGCCCTCAGCAAACGGGCTGGCGCACCAATGCCCTTAATCTAAATCTGAATCGTGATTATCTGAAAGCCGATGCACCTGAGATGAAGGCCTGGCTGGCGCTTTTTACACGCTGGTTACCCGATTTTTTTGTGGACATTCATGTAACCGATGGGGCAGATTACAAATACACCACAACCTATCACCTAGATACGCACGGGCTTTTACCTGCTGATTTTAATGCTTTTCTAAAGCGGAAATTTCTCCCCCAATTTGAAAAGGCCCTGCAACAAAAAGGTTGGCCGCTGATAAACTACGTTTCCTTTCGTCGCCGTCATGATCCAACCAGCGGCCTGATGGGCTGGGTGCCCTGGCCCAGATTCTCCAATGGCTACACTCCACTCCACAACCGCCCGGCTTTCCTGGTGGAAAATCACATGTTGAAAAATTACAAACAGCGCGTCAGCGCTACTTACGATTTGCTGACTACGTTGTTCAGAGTTCTGATCAAAGAGAAGGCGGAATTAAAAAAACAGATCGACCAGGCTGACCGGCAAATGTTAAACAGATCATTCCTGGAAAGCCCCTTTGTCTTAACGTACAAAAGAACGGCCGACAGTGTATTGATCGACTTTTTAGGCTATGATTTTGAAGCTCAAAAAAGTTCGCTTAGCGGAGGCATCTGGTTCCGTTTTGATGAAAGCCGGCCCAAAATTTTTCATGTTCCCTTTTATGACACTTTTGTCCCGGACAGACAGGTTCGTTTACCCCTGGCTTATGTGGTGCCTGTGGAATGGAAATCGGTCATTGAGCGTTTAAAGTGGCATGGAATTCAATATTACCAATTAAAACGGCCGTTTGAGTTGACGGTGGAGACGTACACTTTTAAAGATGTTCAATTTGCTCCTCTACCGTTTGAAGGCAGGCAGATGGTTCAGTTTAAAACCAGGCCCATGCGCTTTAAACGTCGTTACCAAAAAGGCTCTGTGCTGGTACCCCTACGCCAAAAAGCCGTTAAAGCGATTGTACAGATTCTGGAGCCGGATGCCCCCGATTCTTTTATGCGCTGGGGATTTTTTAACACCATCCTTGAGCAGAAAGAATATGTGGAATCCTATGTGATGGAGAAAATGGCGCGTGAAATGCTCCAACAGGATGAGTCGTTGCGTCAACAATTCCAGCAAAAACTAAGAACCGATTCATTGTTCGCCCAGAATCCACGAACAATTTTAAACTGGTTTTACCGGCATTCTCCCTATTGGGATCGCTTTAAAGATGTCTATCCTGTTGGTAAAATCACAGAACAAAGCATGCTTGACAAGCTGATGGAAGGAGCCATACCATGCGAATGATTTCAATGATTTTCATGATTTTAATCTTTGTTTACCTTAATGTTGCTCAGGAGGTCAATAAAAAGTTCTACCAGATGACGCCTCAGCAGATCGATTCTCTGATCAGAGCAGTGAGTAAAAAGCCGCTTACCATTACAGAAAAGATGAACATCTTTTCTCGCTACTTTTTAGGTATGCATTACAATTTTAACTGTGTAGGGGATGGCCCCTATGCCCTTTATGAGCCCTGGCCTCTGGTTAATTTTAAGGAGACAAATTGCATGTCCTATTGTGAGCACGTGTTAGCGCTTTCTATTTCGGATTACTGGGACAATTTTTTTAACAATCTGCAACACATACGCTATCGGGACGGATTGATTGGCATGAAAACCCGAAATCATTACACCATGGCCGACTGGCTACCCCAGAACAGCTGGTTGTTAGAGGATGTTTCAAAAAAAGTAGGCGGAGCGTTTACCAGACAGGTTAGGCGTACGATTTCGCACAAAAAGTTCTTTGCCGGAAAAGGTATTACAGACACCACCGACGTTCTGCCCGACAGAACGCTGACCATTCATTACGTACCCCTGGAAAAGTTAGCCGATGCCCGGGTCAAACAAAGATTAAAAACAGGAGATGTCTGCGCCTTAATCTTTCGTCACGAAAAAGATATTTTTTCAGCCCATATGCTGATGATCATGGACAATAA
The DNA here is from genome assembly GCF_056497305.1 of Caldithrix sp. Classification (NCBI taxonomy): domain Bacteria; kingdom Pseudomonadati; phylum Calditrichota; class Calditrichia; order Calditrichales; family Calditrichaceae; genus Caldithrix; species Caldithrix sp. The sequence goes on from NZ_JBSMDE010000049.1 coordinate 18,750, forward strand.
CGGGCAAAAAGTGGTGCGCGAATCGACCACGCGGGGTATGACCACTTTTGATACCCCTTACGATGAGTGGGTTAAAATGATTAATGAAAAATATGGGGAGCGCTACATGGGGCTGGCCGTTATGCGCGTTCGTGACGATTTAAACACCAGGGGACGCATTATTAAACCCTGGGAAATAGGCGCCCTTAAAAAACGTGTTCGCAGAGGAGAAAAGTAGTGAAAAGACCTATTCTTTCCCTGGTACTTTTGTTATTTACGCTTAGCTCATTGCGGGCTGCCGCAATTGAGATCAATCGCTATTCAGAAGTGGAAATCTTTTTACCCCGTGCCAGCCAGATGAAAACCCTGAATAGGCTGGGCTTGCAGTTTGATCATATTAAGATTGTAGAAAAAGTGCATGGGGGGCTCCGTTTTAAAGCGGTGCTCAATGCGCAGGAGTTACAGATTTTACAGCAATCTGCTGTGCCATATCAAATTATCATTCCGGATCTGGTTCAGGATTATTTACAGCGTCAGCAAACGGCGCAGATTAGCGCCCTAAGCCGCCAAAATCTGCCAGCCGGTTTTGAGTACGGCAGCATGGGCGGGTATTACACCTTTTCCGAAGTCGTCAGTGAATTGGATTCCATGCATTTGAATTATCCGCAGTTGGCCAGCGCCAAACAGTCTTTGGGCCTTTCCATAGAAAACAGAGACCTGTGGATGACCAAAGTTTCCGATAATCCGGATTTAGACGAAGAGGAGCCGGAAGTTCTTTTTACGGCTTTGCACCATGCGCGCGAACCGGCCGGTATGATGGCCTTAATCTATTTTATGGACTATTTGCTGGAAAATTACGGCGCGGATCCGGAAATCACCTATCTGGTGGATCATCGGGAGATGTATTTTGTACCTGTGGTTAACCCGGACGGATACGTGTACAATGAACAGACCAATCCGGATGGAGGCGGGCAATGGCGTAAAAACCGTCGGCCGGTTCAAAATTGGTATGGTGTGGATCTGAACCGCAATTACGGCTACATGTGGGGCTACGATGATGAGGGTTCCAGTCCATATCCTTTTAGCGACACCTATCGCGGGAGCGCTCCCTTTTCCGAGCCAGAAACCCAGGCGATTCGCGATTTTGTTAAAGCCCGCCAGCTTAAATGTGTGCTCAATTACCACACCTATGGCAATGTGCTGATTTATCCCTGGTCTTACACCAATGCCCAGACACCGGATTCTTTAACTTATTTTGAGTGGGGCGATTTACTCACGCGGGCTAACCATTACAATTTTGGCAATACCTATCAGACTATCAATTACAATGCAAATGGCGATGCCGATGACTGGTTGTATGGCGAGCAGAGTGAAAAAGCAAAGGTGCTGGCTTCGACTCCGGAAGCTGGAGGCGATGACGACGGGTTCTGGCCGACACAGGAGCGCATTGTACCCATTTGCCAGGAAAACATGAAAGCAAACATCAATTATGTTTGGCTGGCCGGCTGTTTTCCCAGGGCGCGTAACTGGAAAATTATTTCTGATGACAATCAAAACGGTTTTTGGGAAGCCGGGGAACAGGTTCAGCTGGTCTGTTTTAGTAAAAACGTGGGCCTTACAGAGGGCCAGAATGTTTCAGTAGAGATCAGCAGCAACCTGTCGGGCCTTGTTAGCCTGAACACAGGACAGAATCATCTGCATGCAGCCTGGCCCAGCCAGCAGGTGGTCAGCGATACGTTTTTGCTTTCGGTGGACAGCCAGATAGCGGAAGGCAGCCAGGCCTGGCTGATGCTCCGTTACAACCTGGACGGTTTTGTTTTGAGCGACACACTGGGCGCTATCGTTATTGGAACGCCCATTGTGGTCTTTAGTGATGACGGTGAAAACGGCTTGAATAACTGGCAGACTGGAGAGGGCTGGGGCATTGAACCGGACACGCTTCAAAACGCCAATCAATCTTTTAGCGACAGCCCTTTTGGCAGGTACCAAAATAATGCGGATAATCGTTTAACGCTTAAAGACCCACTGCAATTGCCCCAGGCTGATTTCATCTTTTTAAATTACTGGACTCATTGGGATGTGGAACGCGTCTATGATTTTGCTACGGTTGAAATTTCAAGCGATTCCCTGAACTGGCAAACTTTAAAAACGTACAGCATGTTAAACGGCTCCGGAAAAGGCCAGCAAAACGCTTCGCAAAGCGGATACGATGGATTCTGCAATTTTTGGCGACAAGAATGGATTGATATTTCCGACTTTCAAGGGACGGATCAGGTGTATCTACGTTTTAGATTGCAAAGCGACGGAGGCGTGGTGAAAGATGGCTGGTATCTGGACAATATCCGTGTTCTGGCCTACAATTCACTGCCTTCGGCTCTGGCCGTACAGAAGGAAGCGGCGCCGGGTGAGCTTCAACTCTTACCGGTTTACCCTAATCCGTTAAACGCCAGCGCCACAGTACGCTATGTTCTGAAACATCAGGGAATGGCCGATCTCTCTCTTTACAATGTTCAGGGGCAAAAAGTGGCTGTCCTGCTTAAAAGAAAACAAACAGCGGGCAACCATGTTTTACGATTCAACGCCAATCATCTGGCCAGCGGCATCTATCTGCTCAAATTACATGCCGGTCAGCAGAGTAGATTTCAAAAGGTGATCGTGTTGAAGTAATCGTTTAAACTCTTTGTAATTGCCAGACCATGTTGTTTAAAGATATTGGATTTCCGCCATTGTGGAATAGAACTTTTGGGAAAATTTTCTAAGGCAGCCAAGCCGCAAACAAAATCAACCGCAGAGAGCACCCGTCTGGCACCGGACAGGCCAGTCTGGCAGCACCAGCCTGAAAGGCCCGTCTGGCCACCGGACAGGCAAAGAATTAATTTTAATTAAAAATTTCGAATTACGAATTATTTTGTGAAGGGGCAAGTTTCCCCAGGCAGTGAAGGCTTGTGCCGAATGTCATTCTGAATCCCGCTTCAGCGGGAGGAAGAATCCCTTACACCTACAGAGAATTAACAGGCGCAACGTAACTCGAGCTTCAGCTCGAGGCTTTGGTAAGGGAAAAGCATTCACAAAGTGGGCAAAGATTGCAAATAGAAAATTGCAAAACTATCTTCATATATCAGAGTAAAACTCATCACAGCGGCACAATTTGTTCCCCCTTCCCTTTATTAAAAGAAGGGAAGGGGGGCGGGGGGTTAGGATATTCAGCACAAAAATTTTCGCTCGCTAAAGTGCTAGAATTTTTAAAAGAAGTATTCTAAAAATGTTTTCCTTGTATTCTGTTGTGTTGTAATTTCAGGAAAGAATCATAACAAGGGGAGGCATTACCATGCAACGTTTCGCTATTCTTCTGATTTTATTGGTAAGCTCTATCGATCTATGGGCCCATCCCGGAAAAATTTTAAATCAATTCAAAACACCGGGCGCTTTCTGTACCGGACTTACTTTTGATGGTCAGCATTTGTGGATTGCGGACTACAAAACCGATCGCATTTACCAGCTGGAGCCAAAAACAGGTAAAATCTTGCACAAAATACCTTCTCCGGGCTTTTGGCCCATGGGTCTGGCCTGGGATGGAAAATATCTGTGGAATGTGGATAAAAAGGCCAGACAGATTTTTAAACTGGATCCGCAAACAGGAAAAATTTTGACAGTTATTGATGCACCTTCGGCTGATCCCCAGGGCCTGACCTGGGACGGCCGCACATTGTGGCTCAGTGATGGCCGATCCAACAAGATTTACAGTCTGGATTTAAGCGACGGTACGGCGATTAAGCGTTACGATGGGCCGGCGCGACGCGTTAATGGCTTAACCTTTGACGGCACCTATTTGTGGGCCAGCGATCGCCTGATGAACGAGATCTATATGATCGATCCACGCAATGGTGAAATCATTTTAATCATCGACGCACCCGGACCCTATCCCCGCGGCCTGGCCTACGATGGCCAGAACCTGTGGTGTGTGGATCACCAAACGGATCAGGTTTACCAGTTGGTGCGCAAAGACGACGAAAAGTTCCGTTTGAAAGACAAACGCCATGCTCTTATCACCTTTTCCGATCAGGTGAAGGCTTACGGCAGCGGTCAGCTTCACAATCTGGAGTTTTACATTGCCGTACCACAGGATTTGCCGAATCAAAAAATTCTGAAAAAACAATTTACTCCTGAATCGTTCACCCTGGTGGGCGATCAATGGCAGCAACCTATTGCCTTGTTTCGTTTCCAGAATATCAAAGCCAATGCCAATGTTGAAGTTCAAATGCAGGTTGAAGCCAATATTCAGGCCATCGATTATTACATTTTTCCGGATGAGGTTGGCACTCTGGAGGACATTCCTCAGGAGATTCGAAAAGCTTACACAGCTGATGGCGGAAAATACCGTCTTACGGATCCCTTTATTCAACGTATAGCAAAAGAGATTGTCGGAGATGAAAAAAATCCCTACTGGATGGCGCGTAAAATTTTTGACTACGTGCGCAATACCCTGGAATACAAATTGGAAGGCGGCTGGAATGCAGCGCCTGTGGTTTTACAACGGGGAACCGGGTCTTGTTCGGAGTATACACTTTTAGTTTTATTGCCTTGTGCCGTGCCGTAGGCTTGCCGGCCCGTTACGTGGGTTCCATTGTGGTGCGCGGTGATGATGCCAGTCTGGATGAGGTGTTCCACCGCTGGCCGCAGGTCTATTTGCCCCATTATGGTTGGATTCACATAGATCCTCAGGGCGGCGATAAACCACGTCCGCGCGACCGGGCCATGAACATCGGACATTTGAGCAATCGGTTTTTGATCACCACTCTGGGCGGAGGCGATTCCAAATATCTGGGTTGGTATTACGATTACAATCAGGTGTATCAGTGCGATCCTCAATTAAAAATCGATATTGAAAGCTTTGCCGAATGGGAACCATTGCAATAAGGCGCTCCCGGACGTGCTGCCTTGGAATACTTCCTTCAAAATCTGTTGAACCGTTGAATGAGCATTGGGATGACATAGCGAATTCCCATTGTTCGTGAATGGTATTTCCAACATAGGTGAGAAAATTTCCCCACCAAGCTTTCCCCTTCTCCCAGACTTTTATTCTGGGAGAAGGGGATCGAGGGGGTGAGGGCTAATTCGTGAAATGACTTCCGCTGTTGGAGGAGTAAAGTTAGGAGTATATGAGTGTAAGAGTTAAAGGGTTTCGGGGCACAGGTCTATCATTTTTTAAAGAAGTTTTTTGATTGCGGCCCTGCTGCCTTAAAAACAAAAAGCGCTTTTTGCCGGTTACGCGTAGAACATTGCGATCATTTGTTTTTTTTATTATTATTGTTTCTTGCCATTCCTGAGTAACAGGGGAGGGAGCAGATATGCGTTACCTGTTGTGTATTGCTTTGTTATTCTCTTCGGTTGTACTTTTTGCCCAGCCACCCGTAGGGGATGAAGCTTTAGGCACCAGAAAATATGAAGAGTACGAGAAACCGGAAGTGTGCGCCACCTGCCACGATATGTTCTACCAGCAATGGAAACAGGCCATGATGTCCCAGGCTTACACGCATCACTGGGACGAAGTGGAGTATTTTAAGCTGGCAGTGCCTCATGCGGAAAAAGACGAGGTAGTTGCCGGTGTGAAGGCGGGCTGCAATGGCTGCCATGCTCCTGTTTCCTTTTTAGCCGGAGATGTTCCGCCGCCAAAACCGGAAACCAATTCGCGAGCCAATGAATCTGTTTCCTGCGATGTGTGCCACACCATTAGCGGGTTTAAAGGCGAAGTGCCCTTTAACTACAACTACATTTCTCAACCAGGACGCAAAAAGTTTGGCCCCAAACCGGGTCTGAGTTCTCCGCACCACGACACCGAAGAGAGCGATTTCATAAAAAGCGCTGAATTTTGCGGAACCTGTCATAACGAAAAAAGTCCTTACGGCGTATGGGTCAAATCGACCTACCTGGAGTGGAAGGAAGGACCCTATGCTCAGCAGGGGGTGCCCTGTCAGGTTTGCCACATGCCAAAAGCCAGAGGACAAACCGCCAAAATGGCCAAAGAGGACATGGTGTCCATGCATCTTTTTCACGGTGCGCATGATGAAGGCAAGTTGAAAGGAGCTGTTGAGATTCGCATGAATCCAATTGAGCGTGAAGTGCCTTATGATGGCACTGTGGCCATTCAGGTGCAACTGTTTAATGGAAAATGCGGACACAAAATTCCTACTGGCTCTGTAGAAGACCGCATTATGTGGTTGCATGTAACAGCCACAGATGCCAATGGTAAAGAGTACCATTTGCCGGTTGACAAAAAGGGTTTTGCCGGCGAAGAATACACCATCGGCACGAAAGAACTGGCCTATCAGGATATGGGCCTGCCATTGGGGCTGGATTCTTTTGCCGGGCTGCTCAGGGACGGCGTGGTACCTGTTGGCGATCGCATCTTTCGTATGCCCTATTTTGATCCGCAAGGTCGAATGACCATCATGCAGTGGAACACCAAATCTTTGGGCGTGGATTACCGCATTGGCCCCCGGGAAACCAAAGTGGAAACCTACACCTGGGAGCTACCTGAAGATATTCCGGTCGGTAAAGTTACCTTTAAGGCTGAATTAATCTACCAGAAATTGGTCCAGTCGGTTGCCGAGTATCTTGGTGTACCGGAAGAAGCTGAGCCGGTTTTGATTAACATGGCCACGACCTGGGTTGAAGTGTATGAATAAGAAATAAGTTTCAAAGGGGGGAAAGATGACCGGGAAACGAAATTCTGGGCGCATGTTTGCTATTGTTTTGCTCTTACTATTTGGCGGACTATTGAAAAAATCAACAGCCATTCCTGCGTTTGCCCGACAGTACAAAATTTCATGCTCGACCTGTCATGCTCCCATCCCAAAATTGAAGCCTTACGGGGATGAATTTGCCGGGCATGGATTTATTCTAAAAGAAAACATAAAAAAACGCGATTTTGTAACAGCCGGAGAAGAAGATGAACTCTTTTTAAACAAGGTCTTTCCCATTGCTGCGCGTTTCGATGCCTATGCCCTGTACGATGACGCCCAGCAGGTAAAGCAGGACCTGCAGAGTCCGTGGGGGTTAAAATTGCTGAGCGGCGGCCCTCTTTTCAAAAACATCGGTTATTATTTCTATTTTTACCTCAGTGAGCGTGGTGAAGTGGCTGGCATTGAAGATGCCTATCTGCATTTTGACAATCTGTTCGGGAAAGAGCTGGATGTAATGATTGGGCAATTCCAGACTTCTGATCCTTTGTTAAAGAGGGAATTGCGTTTAACCTTTGAAGATTACCGCATTTTAAAGGTCAGGCCCGGGCAGTCGGGAACCGATTTAACGTACGATCGGGGCATTACACTGACCTACTCATTGACCAAAACGGCAACCGACCTGGTGGCCATGGTCGTCAATGGCAATGGAAAAGGTCCGGCTGATGAGGACACCAAAATGTTCGACAACAATAATTTTAAAAACGTTGTGTTCCGAATTAAACAGGGAATTGGCTCAAAAATTGGGGTTGGCGCCTTTGCTTATTATGGAGAAGAAAAAGATGGCTACAAAAATAAGGTAACGTATTACGGGCCGGATGTGACGCTAAATGCAGGAACCATCGAATTTACGGGCGTGTATTTGCTTCGCGAAGATTCCAATCCTGAGTTTTTGCCTGTTGCTAAAAAAGTGAACACCAGCGGCCTGGTTGCCGAACTGCATTTTGCCCCACACAAGGATCGCTCCAGAATATTTTTTACCGGGCTTTACAACAAAATCTTTTCTGATCTAAAAGAGATTGAATATGAAACAGTGACCGTCAATGTTTCGCACTGGTTTAAGCGCAACTTACGTTTTCTGATCGAATATACCAGAGATGTGAAACATTCGAAAAATCGTTTTGTTTTAGGATTGGTCAGCGCTTTTTAATCGCGTTGGGTGCCGTTTTGTTTTTGAAATGGCGCCTTTGTTTAATCAACAAAAGGAGGAGCTAAAATGAAGAAGTTCATTTTGGCAGTCGTAGCCGTGTTTGTGGCCTGGAGCATTCTTGATATGATCATCCATGGCCTGATTCTTGAACCCCTTTACCGTGAAACCGCCCAACTCTGGCGCCCGGAAGGGGAGATGATGATGGGTTGGATGTACGTTGTCTCCCTTCTGGTCAGTATTTTCTTCGTCTGGATTTACTACGCGCTCATTAATAAGAGCATGAAGAATGCGTTGTTGTACGGTCTGTTTTACGGACTGGCCGGAGGCATTAGCATGGGGTATGGCACCTACACTTTTATGCCCATTCCCTATTTGATGGCCTTTGGCTGGTTCCTGGGTTCCGTTGTAGAAGCCGTTGTGGCCGGGGCCTTGTTGGGCTGGATTATCAAGGAAGAAGAACAAAAAGCCTAAGTAACCTTCTCTTTATTCTGTCTTTTTTTCTTCTTGAAGTCTAAAAGTTGGCGGATCAATCGATCCGCCAACTTGTTTGTAAAAGTGCACGCTTTCATAAATTTTGAGCCCACTTTTCCATGCGCTGAAAGGCAGATTGATTCTGCTTAAATTCCTGCAGAGGATCGTAGCCGAAATCGGTAGCGCTGTGGCGTAGAATTTCCTGGTAAATTTCCTGGCGTAAAAAGGGATAGGGGCACTCTTTGAGTAGTTTAATCAGGTTTGTTAACCCCATCCTGCGATTGAGCTCTGTGATCTTTTTAGCCGTCTCCAGTCGTACGGTAAAATCATCTGAAGAGCGAAAAACATGGAGTAAACTGTCCAGAGAGGCCGGGCTATCGTTTGTTTGAGAGCGCTGCCCAATGGACGCGCTTTCATGCTGCCGGGCCACATGCAGTTCATGATGCTCATGTTCCTGGAAATAGGTTCCCATAAAGCGAAACATCAGTGCTACAAGAAGGGTAGCTCCGATTCCAATGGCGATTCTGAGCAGAGCGCGTTTTTTGTCAGCCGTTTTGATGACGTACAGGATCAGAGCGACCAGTAAGAGCATGATTCCATACAACGTAACCACGGTTGGGCCGCTGGGCAGATCGGCCATGTAAGACAGATAAAGGCCCAGCACACTGACCACCAACCCCATACTCCAGCCAATGACCAGCTGTTTCCAGAGCACGTCGGTAATCATGATGGAGGTAATGGCCGGTACCACCAGAAAAACGAAGACCAGCAACACGCCAGCTGTACCCACCGAGTGCGTGATGACGATCCCAAATGAAACATAGAACAGAAAATCCCACAGGCGAACATTTAAGCCGCTTTCATAGGCCTTTTCCGGGTTGTTGGAGATGAGCAGAAATTTTTCGCGGAACACGAAATGGAAAGCGCCAACAGCCAGATAGACCAGAGCAGCATGGAAAATCGTTTTCCATTTTACCCACAAGATGCTGCCGGTTAACAACTCTTTAATGTGTTCGGCCCCATGGGGCGCTTTGTCAATCACCAGAATGGCGATGGCGGCGGCCAGAGCGTAAACCAGGCCGATGACCGCTTCCTGGGGTATTTTTTCATGCCTGAATCGGGAAATGGAAAAGATGGCCGCCCCAATGATGGCAAACCCCAACGAAAACCAGTAAGCGCCCACGCTGCCGGGCATGATGCCGAACAGGAAGGCTACCGTTGTACCCAGGGCTGCCACCTGGGCCAGCGCCAGATCGACAAAAATGACTTTTCGCTTGATGACATGAATGCCCAGGTAAGAATGAATTCCGACCAAAATTAAGCACTCAAAAAAGGCCGGCGCCATAATATCCCATATGCTCAATTGCATTGCATATTCCTTTTTAATTTAAGATCATTGCCAGGAAACACCAATTGTTGCCGACGCACGGAACGCCGGTACAATAAACAGTTTTAGTTGCATTGCAGGTTGTCCGTTACTCTTTAACCTGTAAAAAAGCTTCTTTTAAATGGGACACCCAATAATCTACCAGCTTAAACACATTTTCGGTGCCGGGCGCTCCGCCCACTCCCATGGGCACAATCACCGGAATGGCGCCTACTTTTTCACAAATTTCTTTTACCTTTGTCTCACTGAAATAATTGGCAGCCATTAAGACGCGCACCTGATTTTTGCGCATTTCCTGTACCAGTTCTTCCACGTGTTTGGGGGAAGGCGGGATGCCCGGTTTAGGTTCCACGTAGCCGATGACGTTAATCTCAAATGTTTTTTGAAAATAGGCCCAGTTTTTATGATAGGTTACGATCTTGCGGCCCCGGAAAACCTGAGCTTCCTTCATCCAGCCGCCCAGGTAATCGAACAATGGTTTTCCTTTAAACGATTTGGATTGTAGAAAGTCAATCAGTCTGCCGCTAAGGGTTAGTTTTGTTAACAAATCGCCGCCCATTAATCGCACCAGTTCTTCGCCAAACATATGGACATCAATTTGGTGTTTAAATTCCTGTAGATTGCGTTTGTAATAGGGGGTATGGCTCGGGTCATTTTTCTCCAGCCCGATTTCAATGTTTTCAGCAATCTTTTTAAAGTTTAATGGACCTGTAATGATGTGCGGATTGCCGTAAATGTGGACACCGCCTTCGCTGCGCGAAAGCACGGTTGGTTTCTCCAGCAAGTCGATGCCATAGCTGGCCGAAACATAACCGATCTGGCCTGAACGAATTTTTGGATTTCTGGACATATCGATGAGCGTTGGGGCCCAGAGCTCCAGGTCCAAACCGGTTGAGACAAAGAGATCGGCTTTGTTGAGCAGAACGGCAAAACTGGGCTTAGGCCGTACAAAGTGGGCATCCTGATTGCCAGGCACAATGTAATGGACTTCGACAAAATCGCCGCCAATGGCCCGGGCGATGTCGGCATAGGTGCTTAGGGTGGTAACCACGTTCAGTTTTGTACTGCCCATTACTGCCTGTGTACTCAGCAAAATCCAGAACAATACGATGTATTTAAAAGTTTTCATAGAACCTCCAATTAATAACGCTCATGTTTGTGAGGGCCGGCAGCCCAGGTTAGTTGCAAGTGGATCAAATGATTCGCCGTTGGCATCACGTCACTGTTACTGTAGTTGTATTGTAATCTAAACCGCACCCAATGGCTTTGCCACCAGGTTAGGTAAAGTACCAATTGGTACTGCTTTTTACCTGCATTGTGAGCCATAAATGGTTGGCTGTAATCCAGCCGTAAACCGGCGTACCAGCGTTCATTAAACCGATATTGCAAATATGAATAACCGCCCCGGGCTTTAATGCTGTTTGCAGAAAGTGAATCTTCTTTATGGGCGTAATACAATTCGCTACGCCAGGTAAATGAGTGATAGTGGGCTTTGTTCAGGGGCTCCCAGTTTAAGGTCACATCCAGTCCGGCCAGCCTGGTTAATCTTCGTTTGTCTGAAATGAATTGGCCTTCCAGAAAGCCACGCTGGTTGTTTTCTCCTACCATGCCCGTCAGTCCAATTTCCAGATAGGTGTCGGAATTTAGATCGTAATAATTTTTGAGATGAGCGAGCATGACCGGAAAAGAGAAAAGGTCGCCGGCAAAGAGATGCTCGTTCTGACCATTAGTGATCTGCACGGTTAAAGAATTGAAATGAGCCCATAAGCGGGGCATGAGCCAGTCCACGGAAAAACCGGCCTGGTTCAGGCCTTCCGACCCCAGGATGGTTGTCAGGGCTAACGGGAAATCAAATTGATCCAGAGAATGGGCATGCCAGCGATTGATGACGCCAAATTGCTGACGAAACTTTCCAGCTGTCAGGGAAATATTCTTAAAAAGATTGGTCCAGGTTACATAGGCCTCGCCCAATTCGATGCCTTCGGGAGTAACTTCTATAGCTATCTTTGTTAAACTGAAAGGATCCAGATTGCTTTGTACATGAATGCCGATAACCCGAAAATAGGCACCGGTTCGTTGTTCTGCGTTAAAACCGCGGCTATTTTGTACGCGCTGTAAAAAGGCGTCTCCGGTAACGCTGATTTCAGGATTCAAAGCCTGAAGGGAGCGCTGGCCACTTTTAAACACCTGTGGTTTATTTTCTTCCCCCTTTGAGGTTGCCGCTTCCTGCAGTGCTTCCTGGCGTAATTTTTCCAGTTCCGATTCGGCCTGTTTTTCCTGCAGTACGTTTATTTCCTTTTTTAACTGCTGCAATTGTTGTTTGAGAGAATCCAGGCTCTCTTTTGAATACTGTTGAGCTAAAAGACCATTGGCCCAGAATAGGCAAACAACAAATCCAAGACGGATGATTGTCCTGACTCTATGTAGTTTTGCAGATATTAAAACCATGCATACCTCCTGCGTTAATTTTAAAAGGAAAGATCAAAAAAAATTTGTTTAGAGGAGTATGGTCAGAACAGGGGAGGCGCACGGTTGGGAAAAAGGGTGGCAATAAAGCCAAATGTAGAATCAAGTGAAGTTAAGTTAAATGTAAACAATGGTTCTGGTAAAGCTGTGGGAAGGGATTGAGGGAAAATCGGCTCAGAATGAATGGTAAGACTTAAAATATAGGCCGGACAGGAAGCCGTTTCTTTTTGGGACAGCGGATGATTGTGAGCCAGATTGCCCGCTGAAACAATGAATAAGAAGAGCAGTCCTAAGGTGATGACAAAAATTTTCCGACCCATAACTTCCTGTTTCTTAACTCCCGATGTGTCTGCTTTACCTAATTTAATTGCCACAGAATTTAAGAAAAATTAAATTCAAAAAAAATAAAAAAGTTCAATTAAGGGAAGCAGGTTCTTTGCTGGTCGGCCTTTAGCCGCAATTGGTCTTAAAGAATTGCGGGCGATCGCTTAGCCGACTGAAGGACAATGAGCTTTCCAACATTCCGCCTCTTCAAAACCAGGCAAGATCATTTCAATTTAGCAACGATTTAAAGAGCGCCCAGGTTACGCTTATATTCTTATTGTTCTGCTGTTTTGCGACCCGTGCTGTTTGTGCCCGTAAGCTGGCGTGTAATGTGAGTTACCCGCCCATTTTTCTGATGAAAGGTTACCTCCAGCTCTAACTCCTTGGAGTAAAAGAGAGAATCGTTTTCGGCAAACAGCGGCACCCAATAATCCTTTTTGGCTTCGGCCTTTAAATGGTCTCCTTCTTTACGGATTTTAAAAATCCAATCGCCGAATCGGTAATTTCCGGCGTAGCGGTCCAATAGTTTGCGGGCCACGGTGACCTCTTTGCGCTGCCCGGCCGATTCTCCGATTTCGCGGATCCAGATATTTCGGAAGCGCACCGGATTGCCGTGATCCTGTAAAGCCAGGAACCCTTTTTCTGAATGTGGCCGGTACGGTTTGGCCTTCAACCAGTCGGTTGGCCCCCAGAGTTGGGCATGATCCTGCACCAGCACCCCGTTGTGAAAAACGGTCATGATGGCTTTGCGGATCAGCCGCCCGTCCTGGTCCCAGCGTGGCCCGTGAAAGATGATGTCGTAGCTTTGCCATTGGCCCGGTTTCCGACTGGCGTTTACCAGGGGTGGGTACTGTCCGTAAATGGCCGCGCACTGACCGTCGGCGTAAGTAATATTCTGGTAAGAATCTAAAATCTGGACTTCGTAACGGCCCATTAAAAAGACGCCGCTATTTCCTCGGGCCTGACTTTTCCCTCTGGGAGGATAAGGCGTGGCAAATTCTATATGTAATTGACAATCGCCAAAGTTTTGATAGGTGCGAATATAGCCGGCTCCTTTTACGGTTTCGAAATAACCATTTTTAACTTTCCATCTGGCCGGCTCGCCATCCATGGTGCGCCAAAGACTCAGATCGCTGCCATTGAACAAAACGATGGCATCCGATGGGGGAGTGCCTGGTTTGTCCTGAGAACTACAGGTTCCAGGTGTAATCACCGGCGGCCGGGGACGCGACCAGTCATGGGTTTTCCAGCGCTGTTGAGCCCAAAGCGGAAGCGTTAAAATCAACATCCAGAAAAGCAAACGGATTGTCATAGCCAGAATCTCCCTTCTTAACAATTTATCTAAAATAGAAATTTGTTCAATTGAACGCCAATTTTTTAATTGGTTTAAACTGCGTCGCCCTTACAATGTCTCGAGCTTCAGCTCGAGACATTGTAAGGGCGAAATGACAATCAGTGATGTTTCGTGCCGATCGTCATTCCAAATCCCAATCCTCAAGGACATGCCCGCCAGTCTGGCAAGACGCAGCCTGACAGGTCTGGCCAGCCGGACAGGTTTATCCGGCCGAAGGTTGGAGCCAAGCGGAAATCCCGATCTTCGGGGACGGGCCATTCAACAATTAACCAATTCAACAACTCAACCTTTTTTTTACTACCTCACACAGCACAAAAATTTTCGCATCCCGCTGTGGCGGGAATAGATCTTTTAATGGAAGTATTCTAAGGTAGGTAAATAAAAAAAGTGGAGCCGAGGAGATTCGAACTCCCGACCCCCAGAGTGCGATTCTGGTGCTCTCCCAGCTGAGCTACGGCCCCAACAATCGTGAAATTTAAGAGCTGCAGCATGCAAAATCAAATTCGATTCGAAAGGGGATTAAAGATACGTGATTGTTACATGAGATGTTTTTTGTTTAAAAAGGTGCTGGTAGCTGGCCCCACTGACTTTTAAAAAAAAAGCCTGACTAAAGTCAGGCTTAAAGTGCCGGAGGTCGGACTCGAACCGACACGCCCCGAAGGGCACTGGATTTTGAGTCCAGCGCGTCTGCCAATTCCACCACTCCGGCTATTTGCAAAAACGGTCAAGAAATCTTCTACCACTTCTTGACTTCAAAAATTTTTCTCGCTTTACCGCATCCTCACGATTTTCAAAGACCTCGACATAAATTAATTTAAATGGCCCTTTGTTTTTTGTGTAAGAACATTGGCCGTTTTTATGTTGTCTGATTCTTCGCGCAAGATTATTCGTTTGGCCAACATATCTGCTCTGATCATTTAAAAACCAGAGTACGTAAACATAATATTTCATATTTACGTTTTGAGTCCAGCGCGCCTGTCCGGCTGCGCCAGCCAGACGGGTCTGCCAATTCCACCACTCCGGCCTTGAGCAGTGGCAAATTTACTCTGTCCCGCCCAAAAAATCAAATTTTTTACTTGCTTCATTTCCTGTAAAATTCTACCTTTTTCTTTGGACAGTTAAAAAGAATTGGTAATACATTATGAGACGTGTTATTCTGATTGCAGTATTTAGCTTAATGCTCTGCTCCTTGATGTGGGCCCAGGCCCAGCGTATTGTCCTTCTGGAAGAGGCGACCAATGCCAGTTGCGGCCCCTGTGCTACTTACAATCCCACTCTGCAAAGCTTTTATGCCTCGCACTTTGGAGGTGTTGTTTCGGTGCGCTATCACGCCTGGTGGCCTGGCAGCAGCGATCCCATGTACGTTTCTGCTGCTACGGATTGCCGGACGCGCATTAATTATTACGGAATTACTGGTGTCCCCACCTATGTACTGGATGGCCAACCTCAGGGCGTACCCGCTGATTATGATGCCATGGTAGCCAGGATGGAAGATCGTTTGAGTATGCCCTCGCCAGTTAAGATACAAATTCGTTCAGAAATTACAGACGATTCGCTGACTGCCCGCGTCAGACTAATTGTTTTACAGGATGTTACAGAGCCCAATCTTTTTTTGCGTGCCGCGGTTACGCAGCGCATGGTCAGTTATCCTTCTCCACCCGGTTCCAATGGTGAAAAAGATTTTCCGGAAGTTCTGAGAAAGATGTTGCCCAATGCGACAGGCCTTGCGCTGGCCGCTCTCACCGTAGGCGATACCCTAAACTTTGAGCTGGCAACCCCGATCAAGAATGATTGGGAAACAGGAGACCTGGCCGTAGTGGCCTGGGTTCAAGCGGATGACACGAAAGAGGTGCTGCAGGCAAATATCGATTTTCCGACCTTCATTCTTGAATCCCGGGTTGAGGGCGTTCAGTTCATTTCCGCCCAGGCCCACAAGAAATTCTCTTTTTTTATTTTTAACCGCAACGATACAACCATTCACGTACAATTAAAATTTAAAAATGTGCATGCCTCGCCTGGTTGGGATTACTGGTTTGAAACAGAAAATAACGATGACTGGCAAAATCCAATTGCCATCACCGCGGGCGACACCCTTCATTTTTACGCTGTGATCCAGAGCGGAGAATATGGCTCCTTTAGCGCCCGGATATTTGCTGAAAACACAGATGATCCTGGCTTTTATGGGGAAGGCTATGGGTATGGTTTTAGCCGCGAAATTACAGTCGTAACACCAGAAAATGCGGATGTGCTTTTTGTGGATGACGACGGCGGAGCCAGCTATGAAAGCCATTTCTTGGACATTTTTAAAAAGAAGGGGATTCGTTATATTTCTCTGACAGAACAGAACACTCTGGATCTGAGCAGGCAATTTAATTTGAATTATTATCCATTGATTATCTGGAATATTTCCTGGGGCTTTCCAGCTTTCACTGCAGACGACATTGAACTTCTTAGCGGATATCTGGATGGCGGGGGCAGCCTGGTGCTCTTTGGCCAGGACATTGGCTGGGATGTTTTCGATTCACAGGGAAACAGCCATTTTCAAAAAGCAATGGACTTTATCCATACCTATTTTGACGTTAAATATGTAAGTGACAATTCAAAAGGGACGCGTTTCATTGGGGTCTCGGGCGACCCGATTGGAAACGGCCTGTCCTTTGATTTGTCCAGACCATATGGTTTTGCCAATTTTTTCCCGGATGAATTGGACACCTACACCGGGAAATCGGCGCCTGTTTTCAAATACAATAACGGTAAAATAGGGGCTTTGCGCTACGATGGCGGAACGTTTAAAACGGTGTACTTTGGCGTAGGCTTTGAGCAAATAGCCGACGAGGCAGCCAGGGATACGGTGTTGAGTCGGGTGCTCCATTGGACGGCAGGAATTACCCGGCTTGAACAGGGAGCGGAACACCAACCGCAGATAATTACACTATTAGACAATTTCCCGAATCCATTTAACCAATCGACGCGCATCATTTTTCGACTGGGAAAACCTGCTCAGGCTGAGATAAGTATTTACGATGCGCGGGGGCGGCGGCTGCGTTATTGGAAGGGCCCGTTTACGGGGGGCAGACACGAATTAATCTGGAATGGAAAGGATGAAACAGGAAACGCGGTGGCCAGCGGAGTCTATTTTCTGACGCTGAAAACACGAAAACAGCGTCTAATCCGGAAAATGGTTCTGGTGCGTTGATGAAGTGGCCTGCAAAATGAATCGTTGAAGGGCAGGGCATGGGGCGGCACGGCCCTTCATCTGTCAGGCACAGCTTGCTGTTTCACAAAAAATTTCGAAATTCAAAATTTTAAATTGGCATAGTAAGTGGCCCTTTTGGGCGTAATTCATAGTTGAAGAAATGAGCTCTGGAGTGTTGGGCTAAAGGTCGTGGCGCCCCGCATTCGATTATTCCATCTTTATGCTTTCTGCTTGTTGCTTACATTTTAACTAATTCGT